>NZ_CP116221.1:900000-1062500 GCF_023556315.2 Psychroserpens ponticola
TAAGACATCAAATACTAAAGTCTCTTTCATTATGTTAGAATTCGATGTGCTGATTTTAATCAAACCATTAGATGGATTTGGAGACACAAGAACTTTAGTTATCTCTTGATCTGGGAGACTTAAGACTTCATTTAAAGAGATTGTAATTGTCCCAATAGGCTTGGCGTTAAAAGGTGCTTGATTTATTAATGCTGAAATTGGCTCAGGATTAGGTACTGTTGGCAAGTTTGCAGATGCATACATAGATCCACTGTCTGTTCCAGCATCATAAGGAAATAAAGGAATTATTATTTCATTATTCCATGTGCCACCAGTTCTTAAGTTTATGCCATTAATAGCGATCATCCAATCTGGACTAGGAGCAATCATAGATACTAAACTTAATAATGGGAAATCTGAATTTACTATAACATCACTAAGTGTTGCAGAGCTTATATTATTAAAAGGAGACATAGGTTCTTGTAACCATTGGTTTACATTGCCTGTGTTATTAATTTCGTTCAAAACTTCAATCATAAGAGCATCATTATTACCAGTTTCTGCTACATTTTTAACACCTGTAGTGGCTAAAGTTCCCATTTCAACTAATTTGTAATTACTGTTATGTGTTGCGCCAACAAGATTTGACCAATGTGCATTTCCTGGAATTGTTGCTGTACTATTTCCGTTTTCAGGATCAACAATTTCATTTTCCCAAACACTAGAAAATGTAATATTATAACTTGCAATAGACTGTGAAAACGAAACTCCTGTTTGTAAAACAATGATAAATATGAGTAGAGATTTAATAGATAAAGTAAAGTTTTTCATGTGATTACAGTTTAATTATAAATGTATTCAGTCGTAAATACATGTTAATTACTTACAGTAATTTTGTTTTTTTAATATTATTTTTACTAAAACTAAACACACTGAATTACGATCTTCTTTTTTCATTTGTTATTGCAACGTCTGTATTAGCAATTTCTCCAGGACCAGATAATATATACGTGCTTATGCAAAGTATCGTAAATGGAAAGAAATTTGGTCTAGCGACTGTTGCTGGTTTGATTTCTGGTTGTTTGATACATACTTCATTGGTCGCTTTTGGAGTGTCTGCAATTATAAAGGAAAATGATTCACTCTTTTTTATAATCAAACTTTTTGGAGCATTGTATTTACTTTATTTAGCATACAAGGTATTTAGAGCTAAAGCTGAATTGAGTCTAACTTCAGGAGATATTCCCAAGAAAAGCATGACACAATTGTTTAAACAAGGCTTTATTATGAATGTGTTAAATCCGAAAGTGTCTATTTTCTTTTTAGCATTTTTTCCCGGATTTTTATTTAATGATTCGATGAGTACTGTGCTTCAGTTTTATGTTTTAGGATTGCTATTTATGAGTGTTTCTGCATTCATTTTTTCAACTATTGCTATTCTAGCTGGCTCAATTTCAGAATATATTATGCAACATAAGCGTACTGGATTGTATCTAAAATGGCTCCAAATAATTGTGTTTATAGGTATTGCGATCTTAATTTTTACTTCTAAAAAATAGATTTAAAAACAGAATCATAATCACTATCTTTGGGCTAAATGAATAAAACACTTAAAATAATTGAATGTCCACGAGATGCTATGCAAGGCATTAAGGATTTTATTCCTACTGATAAAAAGGTACAGTACATTCAATCGCTTTTAAGAGTTGGATTTGATACCATAGACTTCGGAAGCTTTGTCTCTCCAAAAGCCATTCCGCAAATGGTTGACACTGCTGAAGTATTATCAAAGCTCGATTTGAGTACAACTACAAGTAAACTTTTAGCAATTATAGCTAATACACGTGGCGCAAATGATGCTTGTCAACATCCAGAAATTGATTATTTAGGATATCCATTTTCAATATCTGAAAACTTTCAAATGCGTAATACACATAAAACTATTGCGCAATCTGTCGTCACACTTTCTGAAATTTTAGAATTAGCAAATGCACATAATAAAGAAGTCGTGGTTTATATTTCTATGGGATTTGGAAACCCTTATGGAGATCCTTGGGATGTTGATATTGTTGGAGAATGGACAGAACGTCTGAGTAAAATGGGAGTAAGGATTTTGTCTTTAAGTGATACTATTGGAAGCTCTGATCCTGAAAATATTGATTATTTGTTTTCTAATTTAATTCCGCAATATTCTAATATTGAATTTGGAGCACATTTACATACAACACCAACGACTTGGTTTGAAAAAGTAGATTCAGCATATAAAGCAGGATGTATGCGATTTGATGGCGCAATTCAGGGTTTTGGTGGTTGCCCAATGGCGAAAGATGAACTCACAGGAAATATGCCAACCGAAAAACTACTATCCTATTTTACTTCAAATAAAAATAATAATCTTAATGCGATGAGTTTCGAAAGTTCTTATAACGAAGCAACTAAGATTTTTACTCAATATCATTAAAACGAGAAAACCCTCTCATGATAGAAAGGGTTTTCTTAAGAATTATTTCTTTATAATTTATTGTAATAAGCTATATACAAATTCAGGATATCCTCGAACACCTTCAGAATTCGTTAAAGCTAAAAACTGTAACTTATATAAGTTTCCATCTGTGTCATTAACGATATAAAACACATTGTCCTTTAAAGAAGGTGCAGTGCCAGGTCCACCACCATTTCTCCAAGAACTACCAATAGCACGTCTGTCAGTAGAGAAATTGAAAGCATCAACATCTAATAATGTAAAGTTATCATATGATAATTCTGTGTTTTCTTCTGTGTCAATCATATAAATACCAACATTTTCAAGATTATTACTCGATACAAAATCAGCATAAATATAAGCACCATAGCTGTCTGGTCCAGCAAAAACTTCATCAGTAAAAACACTAAAGTTTAAATCCCACTTTGTAGCTAAAGGTTCAACGTTTACAATAGATTCAGTATTAAAACTGAAGAATGTAAAATTATAGTTTGCACTTTTTGAAATTGTTACTTCGTTATGAGTTGTAGCATCTAAATCGGCATATTGTAAGATATAATTATTACCCTCTTTTAGTATGCGTACTTTTATCCATCCTCTTTCCTCTCCATCTAAGGAAACACCTGTTGCAGGAATATCAGTACCTACTTCATTACCTAGGTTTACTAAGTAGACACTGTTTTCAGAATCAATATCAGATATTTGTTCAATTGCAGTTCCATTAATATTACCATCGAAAGTATCAACATAGGCTAAGTTACTGCTATCAAAAGTTCCAACCTTAACTTGAGGTTGTAAATCTATAACCTCTTGCGTTGAAGACGTAATTGCATCTATATCAGTTGTATAAAGTTCAGTAGTTGCCATAGCTATAGAGCCATTGATAACAACTCTAAAATCGTTTCCAGAATAAAATCCTAAATCCCATGAGTCTCTTTGAACGCTAGTAGTTGTATTAGTGCTTAAATCAATATAAACTTGATTTTGTTGGTTTGGACCACCAATTTCTGGAGCAATCGCTGCGCCATCAATTATAATGTTTAATGGTTCTTGAGGATTGTCATCATCACTGCTACAACTTGTAAAAGCAATAACACATAAGCACAAAGCTGTTTTGAATAATTTGTTTATCATAATAAATAGTGTTTAAAAATTTAAATTATATAATAGTTTTAAGTAATATGAACGTCCATAGCCCAAAAGAAGAGCGCTGTTGTTTGCTGAATGTGTACCACCAGTATTAGTACTACTCACATTTACGTTTGTAATGTCAAGTATATTTCTACTACCTAGTGTCACATCAACTTTGTTTTTGAAAAATGATTTTTTTATGGAAGCATCAAGCCAGCTATAAGCTTCTGTTGTTGCTTTTGTGAATAGAGAATTGCCATTAGTATCTGTTCCATCAGCGATATAATTCTCTTGTTGACCATTATATTTGAGCAGCATAGTAAATGAAGTATTCCATTTTTGATAGAAATAGGAAGCACTCGTATTAATTTGAAAATTATATAGAAATCTATCTTCTCCATTAACCTCGTCTTCATTGATTCTTGAAATGCCTTGGAAGGTTGCTCCTAAATTGAAGGATAATCCACCAGTTTTAAACGTATTATCTAGCGTGATTCCGATGAGTTTAAAACTATCAATATTAATATATTGATATTGTAAAGGCGTAGAGTTTACAATTGCTAAATCAATTTTATTTGATAGATCTATATAGCTGAATTTTAAATTGTTAATTAAAGATGAATTTTTAAACCAACTTCTTTTCTTTAGATTTACAAAGGCTGAGAATCCGTTTTCAGGATCAAGATTTTCATTGCCTCGAACATCGTGATTTGAGTCTACAAAATAATAGTACAGTTCCTCGAAGTTTGGAACTCTGTATGAACTTCCAATGTTTCCACGAAGTTCAAATCCGTTTTTAAGTAAATATCTTGCACTCAAAGAGCCTAAAAACTTTGAATTAAATAGAGAATTATGTTCATATCTAACTCCTGGTCTAAATGAGAAATTTTCAGATAGTTTAACTTCCGCAGAACCAAACAGAGCCATATTGTTTTGTGTATTGGTTTTGTCAACCTGTGTTATATCTCCTGAAGCTTGTGTGTCGAAACCTTCTATATATCTTGCTTCATAGCCTAATTGAAAGTTGTATAGGTCACTTTTTACAAGATTATCAATGGTTCCTTTTGAGAATAATACTTTACTTGATTGATAAACTTCATCGGTTTCGCTACTTCTATTTTGTGTTAAAATAAAGTAATTGAATTCGTTTAATTTACGTTTTTGTTGTTGATAAGATATTGAAACATTATAGTTTGCACCTGAGTTTAAATGACCATCAATATTAAGGTTGTTTACCCATCTATTGGTTCTAAAAACTCGATCTGTAGCAGAAGGGTTACTAGTTTGGTTATCGATGTCTATATTAGCCCTTACAGCAGCATCGTAATAGTTTATTTCTTCATTGAAATATTCAAATTTGTAAAATAATCTAAAATTTTTAGTTGTGTAATTAAGTAAAGCATTTGTAACTATTTGATGTTTAGGTAGCCATTCGTATCCTCTTAAACCATCATTTTGATAGTAACTTTCACCTTGTCGATTATTAAAAAAACCTGCAAAATCATTTCTATTAAAGCCAATTTTGGCAAACCATTTATCACTTATGTTATGTGACACATTAATAGACTGTATATGTCTACCTTCATCAAACCATGCATATTCATCGCTAACAGTTTCTTCTTGTAGATAGGCCTGAATTTCCCAATCATTATGAATTGATTTTTTAGTAATTATATTGATGACTCCTGATACTGCATTAGCTCCAAATTCAACACCCATTGCGCCTTCTACAATTTCAATACGTTCAACATCATCAAGGTTTACTTGTGTTAAATCGATATTATTTCCTAAACCATTATCACTAACCAATGGTATGTTATCTATTAATATGTTGAAGTATTGTGCATCTAATCCGAAAAATGAAATAGTCGATTTTCCTGATTGAGAATTTGGTATAATATTCAGATTAAGATTGAAGTTTAATAAATCTGCAAGGTTGTTTGCAGCTTGTTGTTCGATTTGTTTTCTATTAATTACAATGACGTTGTGTACGGATTTCTTAATAGACTGTGGATTGTATTGTCCAGTGATAACAACTTCCTCTAATGTTTCAACTTTAGTAGAATCTTTAGCTATCTCGCTGGTTGTCTGCGAGAAAGATAAACTGACTGAAAAAAGTAAAAAATAAATACAAAAAAAATTTTTATTTAGACTCATTCTTGATTAGTTTTGTCGCAAATATATACACTTATTTTAATTCAATCTAAATAAGAATAAGTAATTTTAAACTTTTTTTAATCATAAAAAATAAACGCTTAAAAATGAAACAAATAGCAGGTTTACTAGTATTAATTTTTACATTTTCATTAGTAGGAAATGCTCAAAACAAGAAAGAACAAGACAAAAAAGCCATTAAAAAAATGTGTGGTTGCTATGAAGTGACTTTCAATTTTGCAGAGACGTTTTCCTATAGTGAAGATTCATTATATACGCCTTCTAAAACCAAAGTTGATAAAGGTTTAGAGTGGGCTGAATTAATTGAAGATGATGATAACAAGCTATCTATTCAGCATTTATTACAAGTCGGAAATCCTGAGCAACCACATATTGTGAAGCATTGGAGACAAGATTGGTTATTTGAAAATAGTGAATTTTATATGTTTAATGGCGATAATGCTTGGCTTTCTGAAAAAAAGAATGCTGAAGAGGTTAAAGGTCAATGGACACAAAAAGTATATCAAGTAGATGATAGTCCGCGTTATGAAGGGTCTTCAACTTGGGTTCATGTAGATGGGAAAAGTTATTGGGAAAATACTACAACTGCTCCATTACCAAGAAGAGAATATACCAAACGAAGTGATTACAATGTCACACTAAGGGGTAATAGACATGAAATCACAAATTATGGTTGGTTGCATGATCAAGATAACGATAAAATTATTCGTGAAGATGGGAAAGACGACGTAATCTTAGCAAAAGAAAAAGGATATAATACCTATGTTAAGGTTGTCGATAGTAGATGTCAGGCAGCTGCAAACTGGTGGAAAGCGCATCAAGAAAAATGGGCTTTAGTTAGAAACAAATGGAATGAAGTTTACGGAAGACACCAAAATTTGTCATTAGAATCTAAAGTTGATCACAAAGTCTTATATAAATATTTATTTGATGATGAAGTAAATGACGAAAAACAAATTAATAAGGTTATAGAATCTTTTGTGAAAAAATAATATGAAACAGTATAAAAAAATTATAACCTTAGTTACACTTTTAATGAGTGTCTATGGTTTTTCTCAAGAAAATATCTTTTTAAGTAGAGATTATTGGAGTACTAATCCTTCAATTAAAGATATAGATTCAAAAATTAAAGAAGGACACAATATCGCTCAAGCCAATAGTAATAATTTTGATGCTGTAGTGTATGCAATTCTTCAAAATGCACCAAATAAAACTATTGAGTGCATTCAATCTAAAAAAGGAAATGATGTCAATAAACTAACTCATGATGGGAGAACTTACATCTTTTGGGCAGCTTACAAAGGCAATGTTGAGTTTATGGACTATTTACTTAAGAAAGGGGCTAAAACAGATCTTACAGATGATAAAGGGAATACCATTCTAAATTTTGCAGCATCGTCAGGTCAGCAAAACACTAAAGTCTATGATTTATGCATAGCAAATGGAGCTGACCTAAAAATAGATTTGAATCCTAATGGCGCAAACGCTTTATTGTTAGCGGCACCAAGTGATGAAGATTTTAAATTGATTAATTATTTTCAGTCTAAAGGATTAGATATTAAAAGTGTTGATAGCAAAGGCAATGGTGTTTTTAATTATGTTGCGAAAACTGGAAACATAAAACTCATGAATGCTTTACTCGATAAAGGAGTTAAAGGGAATGATCAGGCTTTTTTGTTTGCAGCTTACGGAACACGAGGGACTACAAATGGAGTAGAGGTTTATAAGTATTTAGAAAGTCAAGGATTAAATCCTAATACTTTTAATGAAGAAGATGTGTCTCCATTACATATCGTTGCATCTAGAAGTAAAGATATTGAGTTGATATACTATTTATTAGAAAAAGGATTAGATGTCAATACTAAAGATGCTAAAGGAAATAATGCAGTAATGAATGCAGCTTCTAGAAACACCTTAGAGGTCGTTAAGATTTTTATTGAAAACTTAAAAACGATCAATGACACCAATAAAAAAGGACAATCAGCTTTGTCATTAGCAGTACAAGGAAATACGCCTGATGTTGTTGAGTTTTTAATTAAAAAAGGATATGATACAACTATCATTGATGCTAAAGGAAACAATCTAGCCTATTACTTAGCCAATTCGTATTCAATTAAAAATGTATTGGTATTTAATGAAAAAATGGAATTATTTAAACGTAATAAATTGGATTTAGCTGCTGTTCAAAAAAACGGTAACACCTGGTTTCATTTTGCTGTTAAAAAAAATAGCATCACTTTATTAAAGTTAGCTTTAGAAATGGATCAAGACATTAATGTAAAAAACAATGAAGGTAATACAGCCTTGCTTTTAGCAGCTATGACAGCCGAAAATACAGAGGTCTTAAAATTTCTTATGGATCAAGGAGCAGATAAGACTATAACTACCGATTTTGAAGAGACTGCATACGATTTAGCTAAAGAAAATGAGTTGCTTAAAAAGAATAAGGTTTCAATAGAATTTTTAAAATAGTATAGATTTTTATGAAGAATATACGCATAATATTGCCTTTGCTAATTTTGGTTTTAGGTTTAATGTCCTTCAAGACTTTAACCGAATCAACTAAATACAAATGCATGATTCAAATGACGAATTATACTGGTGAAGGTGCATACATCGTCATTTCATTACTCAACCCTAAAGGTGAATACGAAAAAACACTATATGTAAAAGGTGATGATGACGAGTGGTATAATACGGTTGAATCTTGGTGGAGCTTCTACGGAAAAAAACGAACAGATATCGATGCCATCACAGGAGCAACCATAAGTGGAGGTGAACGTGCTGTCAATGTGATAAAAATTGATGATGACAAGCTAGACAAAGGCTACAAACTTAGATTTGAAACAGCAGTTGAAGATCAAGAATATCACACAAGTGATGTCGAGTTTGAACTCACCTCTGAAAACGTAAAAAGTAAAATTGAAGGCAAAGGTTTTATTAGATACATTAGAATGATGCCTCAATAAATCCATTAAAATGACCATTTCTATCTGGAGATTTAGTCACCTTATTCTGGCTTTAGTTTCTTCTGTATTTATAATTTTAGCTTCGGTTACTGGAATGATTTTGGCTTTTGAGCCCATTTCTAATCAGATGCAATCATATGGTTTTAATGAAGACACAACAGTTGCAGCAACAGTAAAAAGTTTAAGCAAACGCTATGATGAAATCATCACTGTCGAAATCGATGAGAATGATTTTGTTATAGCTTCTGTGATTACAAATGAAGGTAAAAGTGATACCTTTTACATCAACCCTGAAACAGGTGAAAAGCTAGGAAGCTTAATCGAAAAAGCACCTATTTTTAGTTTTGCAATCAATTTACATCGCTCACTATTTTTAAAATCTACAGGACGCTTTATTGTAGGTTTGGTGTCTTTCTTTTTAATTTTAATGGCGTTTTCTGGAATGATTTTAATAGCCAAAAGGCAAGGAGGTATTCGTCGATATTTTTCTAAAGTTATTAATGAAAACTTCGAACAATATTATCACGTCGTTCTTGGTCGTTGGATTTTAATTCCGATTGTGATTGTGGCATTTACAGGTGTATATTTGTCTTTAGAAAAATTTTCATTGCTTCCTGAAACCAAGATTAGTCATGAGTATCCTGAGCTTTCAACTTTAGAACTTGATAAAATTCCAATTTCAGATTTCGAAGTTTTTAAAAGCTTAAAGTTAACAGATGTAAAACGCTTAGAGTTTCCATTTTCTGAAGATGTAGAAGATTATTTCTTCATTAAGTTGAAAGACAAAGAACTTCTAGTCAATCAATATTCAGGAGTAATAGTAAGTGAGCAAAAATATCCATTAGTGCAATTAGTTTCACAGTGGAGTTTGTTTTTGCATACTGGTCAAGGTACCATTTTATGGTCTATTGTGTTGTTTTTAGTTTGTGTGACGTTATTGTTTTTTATCTATTCCGGATTTGCAATGACTTTAAAACGTAGAAAAAACACCAATATTCCAAAGAATAAATTTACTCAAGACACTTCAGAAATTATTATTCTTGTGGGTTCAGAAACAGGAAGTACGTTTCGTTTTGCGAGTTTGTTTTATGAAGCACTAATTACTCAAGGTAAATCCGTTTTTATTTCTGAAATGAATTCGTACACCAACTATCAACAAGCTAAACAGATTCTCATTTTTACATCCACTTATGGTGAAGGTGATGCGCCAATTAATGCGAATAGATTTAAACACTTAGTAACAACAATTCCTCAAAATAAAACTATAGATTATGCTATTGTAGGTTATGGATCTTTACTCTATCCTGACTATTGTAAATTTGCTGAAACTGTTGATGATGTATTGAAATCACATCAAGGTTTTCAGCAAAGCTCAGAAGTATTCAAAATCAATAATCAGTCCTTTGAAACTTTTCAAATTTGGGTGAATCAATGGAGTACAATTAATAATGTACAACTTCAGGTTAAGCAACCTTCTGTTAAATTGAATTCAAAAAATACAAGAGAATTTAAAGTGGTAAAACGCACAGACCTAAATTGTGATCAAACGTTTATATTACAATTAAAACCGAATAAAAAGGAGACATTTCATTCAGGAGATTTATTAGCATTTAGACCAGATGATAATCAAGCTGTTCGATATTATTCTGTAGCAAAAATAGGTGATGATGTATTGTTAAGTATCAAAAAGCATGAAAAAGGCTTGTGTTCTTCATATTTAAGTACACTTAAGGTTAATGACTTAGTTTCAGCAACTGTTAAACCTAATTCAGTGTTTCATGTTCCGAAGTCCTCAAAAGCTGTTGTTATGATTGCCAACGGAACTGGAATTGCACCTTTTTTAGGAATGATTGGTAGCAATTTATTACAAAAGGAAATTCATCTATTCTTAGGGTTACGTACTAAAACGTCTTTTGAACTTTATTCCACTTTAATTGAAAACGCATTGAATCAAAGTCAATTAAAAACTTGCCAAGTAGCTTATTCGCAAGAGCAAAAAGAAAAAATATATGTTCAGGATTTGATAGCTCAACAAGCTGATTTTATAGCAACACATTTAAAAAATGAAGGTGTTATAATGATTTGCGGATCCATAGTAATGCAAAATCAGGTCTTAAAACAATTAAGAGATATAACAAGCAGCAAACTTAATGTGTTATTGAGCGAATTTGAAGCCAATTCGCAAATTAAAATGGATTGCTATTAAAACTAAAGTGTATGTGTCATAGTGTGAAAGTATTATCAAAAGTGAGTCATGGTGAACTATCAATTTGTAACGAATGTAAGTTGTACCATTTAGAATTCAATAATGTCTATTTTGAATTTACTACGGCACAATTTAAAAGGTTTAAAAACTTTATTCTGACACTCGATGAAGCGTATTGGGAAACTAAATATGCAAACGCAAAAGTTAGCCGAAAAATTCCTATTCCTTCAAAGCAAACCAATTTGGTATTGATGTTCAATAGGTATGAAATTAGAGAGTTAAAACAGTTGTTTAAATTTGCATCAACTAATTGTTCATGGTATTTGTCAGTTGACGATATTGACTATAAATTAGTTTTGAATTGATTAGATTCTAAGCTGCTAACGTAGCTCTTTTAATCGTATAGATATTTGCGGTTAAGATTTAATCTGCTCTTAACAGTTTTCCTGATAATAGTTGTATCTTTGCATGCAATTATAACTGTAATTGCATCATGACAGCACACGAAAATAAAATTGTAGGAGAAGGTCTAACTTATGACGACGTACTCTTAGTTCCAGCATTTTCTGAAGTCTTACCTAGAGAAGTCAATATTCAAACCAAATTCACGCGTAACATTACAATAAATATTCCTGTAGTTTCTGCTGCAATGGATACGGTTACCGAAAGCAAAATGGCAATTGCCATGGCTCAAGAAGGAGGTATTGGAGTACTTCATAAAAATATGACTATCGATCAACAAGCCGAAAAAGTACGAAAAGTAAAACGTGCTGAAAGCGGTATGATTATAGACCCAGTTACTTTACCTTTAACTGCAAAAGTTTTAGATGCTAAACAAAATATGGCTGAACATAGCATTGGTGGAATTCCTATTGTGGATGATAATGGAACTTTAAAAGGTATCGTAACAAATCGTGATTTGCGTTTTGAGCATGAAAACGATAAAGCCATTATTGATGTGATGACCAGTAAAAACCTAGTGACTGCCTCAGTTGGAACGTCATTAAAAGATGCAGAGCTTATTCTTCAGCAAAATAAAATTGAAAAACTACTTATCGTTGATGATCACTATAAGTTAAAAGGTCTTATCACATTTAGAGACATTACTAAAGTGACTCAAAAACCTAATGCTAATAAAGATAGCTATGGTAGATTACGTGTTGCAGCAGCAATTGGCGTTACAGGAGATGCAGTAGATAGAACGGTTGCCTTAGTTAAAGCAGGAGTTGACGCTGTAATTATTGATACTGCTCATGGTCATACCAAAGGTGTTGTTATGGTATTAAAAGATATAAAAAAGAAATTTCCATCACTTGAAGTTATTGTTGGTAATATCGCTACTGGTGAAGCTGCAAAATATTTAGTCGACGCTGGAGCAGATGCTGTGAAAGTTGGAATAGGTCCTGGTTCAATTTGTACTACTCGTGTGGTTGCAGGTGTTGGTTTTCCACAATTTTCGGCTGTTTTAGAAGTGGCTGCAGCGATTAAAGGTTCTGGTGTTCCTGTAATTGCTGATGGTGGAATTCGTTATACTGGAGATATTCCTAAAGCCATTGCTGCTGGAGCTGATACTGTAATGTTAGGTTCTTTATTGGCTGGTACAAAAGAAAGTCCAGGTGAAACCATTATTTACGAAGGACGAAAATTTAAATCATATCGCGGAATGGGTTCTGTTGAAGCCATGAAACAAGGAAGTAAAGATCGTTATTTTCAAGATGTTGAAGACGATATTAAAAAATTAGTTCCTGAAGGTATTGTTGGTCGTGTGCCATATAAAGGTGAATTGGAAGAAAGTATTCATCAATTTATTGGTGGACTTAGAGCTGGAATGGGGTATTGTGGAGCAAAAGATGTGGAAACCTTAAAAGAAACTGGACGCTTTGTGAAAATTACGAGTTCAGGAATTAATGAAAGTCATCCTCATGATGTGACTATTACTAAAGAAGCTCCTAATTATTCAAGGTAATTTATTGTTAGATTTTTTACTGACAAGATGCGTTTGGAGGAATTAACTAAAATTTAGCAATTCAAAAAATCCAATAACTGTATCTTTACGTTTCAATAGAATTGTATTTATGCCAACCGACTGTATACCGTTTAGAGAGACCAATTATTTTTCGTCATTAATATGTGATTATTTAGATGAAAATGAACCTTTAAAACCGTTTTATAATCGCTTCCCAAAACTAGAAAACTTTAAAGCGCAGATTGAAGAAAAGCAATCCAGTTTTACTGATGAGTCTAGAACAGTTTTAGTTAAATCTCTTAATAAACAGTATCAAAATAGTGAGGTTTCAGACCTTACGCAAACCAATATCAATTTACTTCAAAACACGAATACGTTTACAGTTGTTACTGGTCATCAATTGAATTTATTTACAGGACCATTATACTTTTTTTACAAGATCATTTCTACGATAAATTTATGTAAAGAATTGAAAGTTCAATATCCTGAATACGACTTTGTACCTATCTATTGGATGGCTACTGAAGATCATGATTTTGAAGAAATTAATTATTTCAATTTTAAAGGAAAAAAAGTACAGTGGAGTAGAGATGCTTCAGGAGCTGTTGGTGAGTTAAATCTTAAAAGTTTAGACCTCGTTTTTGAAGTTTTTAGTGCTCAATTAAATGGAACAACGAATGCTTCAGAATTAAAAAAACGTTTTAAAGATGCTTATCTCAATCATTCTAATTTAGCGGAAGCCATGCATCAGCTTGTGAATGATTTATTTAAGGATTTCGGTTTAGTAATTGTTGATGGGAATGATAAAACTTTGAAACAACAATTCATTCCTTATGTTGAAGAGGAACTTGTAAAACAAACGTCTTTCTCAAAAGTTTCTGAAGCCAATGAAAACTTAAACGCCTTAGACGGAAACTATAAAATTCAAGTTAATCCAAGAGAAATAAACCTATTCTATATCACTGAAAATGTTAGAGAGCGCATTGTTGAAAAAGATACTATTTTTTATGTCAATAACACTGATGTTTCTTGGGATAAGAGTGAGATACTAAAAGAAGTCTATGACTTCCCAGAACGGTTTTCACCAAATGTGATTTTACGACCTTTATTTCAAGAAGTTGTCTTGCCTAATCTCTGTTACATTGGAGGAGGTGGAGAACTCGCTTATTGGTTGGAATTAAAATCTAATTTCGAAAGTCAAAATGTTGTGTTTCCAATGTTGTTGCTTCGTAATTCAGTAGTATTAATTACTGAAAAACAAAAACAAAAGCTAGATAAATTGCATGTTGAAGTTTCAGATTTATTCTTAAATCAAGAGGCACTAAAAACTAAAATAACGAAGCAGATTTCAGCAATAGATATTGATTTTTCATCGCAAGTACAACATTTGAAACAACAGTTTGAGGCATTATATGATTTAGCTGAAAAGACTGATGGTTCATTTATTGGTGCTGTTGCTGCTCAAGAACAAAAGCAAGTCAAAGGTTTAGAAAACTTAGAAAAACGACTTTTAAAGGCTCAAAAACGAAAATTATCTGATCATATTAGACGTGTTGTAGAGCTTCAAAATGAATTATTTCCTAATCAGAGTTTGCAAGAACGTTATATGAATTTTTCTGAGTTTTATTTAGACTATGGTTCTGAATTCATTCCGAAATTAATAGATAGTTTAAAACCATTAAAAGGTGAGTTTTCAATAGTTCAAGTGTAATGTTTTATGTTTTTAAAAGATCAACTCAATCGTAAACTTCAAATAAATGGAATTCCAGAACGCATTGTGAGTTTGGTGCCTTCTCAAACCGAGTTGTTAGTTGATTTAGGTTTAGAAGATGCCATTGTTGGTGTTACAAAATTCTGCATTCACCCTAAACATCTTCAAAAAGGAAAAACTATTGTTGGAGGAACTAAACAGGTTCATTTAGAGAAGATAAAAAAGCTCAATCCAGATGTGATTCTCTGTAATATGGAAGAAAACACTAAAGAAATGATTTCCGTATTAGAGAGCATTGCTCCAGTTCATATAAGTGATATTTATACAATTGATGATTGTTTGGAGCTTATAAAAATGTATGGTATTTTGTTTCATAAAATTGAAAAAGCAGAATCTATCGTTGCCGAAATCAAATTAAAAAGGAACGCTTTTGAATTGTTAATCTCAAATCGACCTAAACTAAATGTTGCTTATTTTATTTGGAAAAAACCTTGGATGGTTGCAGCAAATCAAACATTTATTAATGAAATGCTTTCAATTAATAATTTTAGAAATGTCTATCAAGATGTGAATCGTTATCCTGAAATCGGACTTCTAGAATTAAAAGAAAAACTACCAGATGTTATTTTATTATCGAGCGAGCCTTATCCGTTTAAAGACAGTGATATTGTTGGAATTAAATCGATGCTACCAGAAACAGAGGTTATAATTGTTGATGGAGAAGCGTTTTCTTGGTATGGCTCTCGACTGATAAAAGCCTTTGATTACTTTAAGGAATTACAAAATACGATATAGGTTTTGTGTTTACGTATGAGATTAGTTTTGTTGAACAGGATTAAAATCTCTTGCTAAAAACTTAAGCTTATTCATTTTGTGTAGTAGCTTAATCGCTTTATATTCCGAAAAATCACTAAGCGCACCATCTGTTTGTCTTAAATTATAAGCCTGCTCAACTAGAGTTTTATAACGTGTTAGTAACCTACTCTGATTATCTATGATTTTTTTTGCATCCTTCATTGCTAGCATATTAAGCTATTAAATGTAGATAAAAAATTATTAAAGAGCAAGAAAAATAGAGCACAAAAAAAATCGGTCTTAAGACAGAGACCGATTTTTTAACTAACTTTTCTAATTCAAATAAAAGATTGAAGATAACTTCTCCTCTAACTGGTACAAAGATGTCACAAAATGAGGACACCAACGTTAAGTTAGTATTAGCTTTGTATTAAGAATTTTTTTTGTGCCAATGTGAGAATTAACTAATTATTTATTGAAACGCTATTATGAAGTTTTAATTTTTATGTGTTTATTGCAAATTCTAATTTAAACAAGTCAAATTCTAATTCTCTACCTATTCTTTATTCTAACATAGTATATTTGATTAATAAACCTCATTAAGTTTTGAATAAAGTATTTCTCTTTTGCTTACTTATATTTAGTTGTTTTAAGATTCAATCTCAAAGCAAGGTTGCAGATAGTTTAATTATCATTGTGTCTCAAACAACCGATAAAGTTGACAAACTTCAACTTTTCAATCAAATTTCTAATGTTTATAAAACAAGTAGCGGAGAACAAGTAATTTTTTTTGGTGAAAAAGCACTTCAGCTTGCTAAAGAGCTAAACCTTAAACAAGAAGAAGGGTATGCTTATGTAAACTTAGGGAATGGTAATATTATAATAGGAAATTACGATAAAGCTGTTGATTGCTTTTTTAAAGCTAAAACACTATTTGAAATTGTATTAGAAAAAAATCCAACGGAAGACGTAAAGAAAAGTCTGGCCAGAGCATATGGAAGTATAGGAATTGTCTCTTCTGAGCAAAGTAATTACTCAAGAGCATTTCAATATTATTTAAAATCTATTAAGATTTATGAAGAGGTCAACGATGTAAATATGTTGTCACGTTTATATAATAACGTTGGTGTTGCATATAGATCACAAAAAGAATTTAGTAAAGCACTTCAGTATTTTGAAAAAGCTAAAGTCATTCAGCAACAATTAAATGATAGTAATATAGGCATTACATTAACAAATATTGCTAATTGCTATTTAGAGCTTAACACATATACTGAAGCGTATTCGTACTATAAAGAAGCAGGAAATGCCGTAAAAACCAATCCACGAGCACTGGGAGAATGGCATAATAGTATGGGATTATATTATAAAAAAACTAATAATATTGAAGCAGCTGTAGAACATTGGGATAAAGCTATTTTAGCGTTTAATAGTATAAATGATAAATTCGGAATTGCAGATACATACCTATTTAAAGGGCAATTGTTTTTAGAACAAAAACAATACAAAAAAGCCTTAGAAAATGCTTCAAAAGCCTTGAGTTTAGCAACCGAAACTAATGTGTTAGAACAAATAATACTTGCAGAAAAAGTGTTAAGTGCGGCAAACGAAAAGCAAAATAATTTATTTGAAGCTTTAAGACATTATAAATTATACGCAACATTTCAGGATTCCCTATTAAATGACCAGAGTATAAGGAAAGGTGTTCAAGCAGAAATGAATTTTGAATATGAGAAAAAGGAAAGTTTAGAAAAATTAGAACGTGAAAAGCAACAATTAATTATAGTAGAGGAAGCAAAACAAAGCAGATTGAGATTGATTTTCATTAGTGTTGCTGCTTTATTACTGTGTGGTTTTATCTTTTTGTATTTCAATAAAATGCAACTAAAAAAGCGTTTAACCTTGCAAAATGAATTAATTGCTTACGAGCAAAAAGCATTGCATTTACAAATGAATCCGCATTTTATTTTTAATTGTTTAGGCGCAATTTCAGGATTTATTATAAATAACGGAACAGATCATGCCATTAAGTATTTGGCAAAATTTTCTAAGTTAATGCGCTTAACATTAGAGTATTCTAAGGAAGCACTTATTCCTATTGAAAAAGAAATTGAAAGTCTTCAGAATTATTTGGAGCTTGAACAATTACGTTTTAATAATGTTTTTGATTTCAATATTACAAAGAGTAATACAATCGAAGATGCGGTTGCAATTTCTCCTTTATTAATTCAGCCTTTAGTGGAAAATGGCATCATTCACGGTCTGGTTGCTAAAAAAGAAAAAGGAAAAATAACTATAGATTTTTCTACAAAACAGAATATGATTATTTGTACAATACAAGATAATGGTATTGGTATAGACAATTCAGTTAGGCTAAAGGAAGATTCAGTGCAAATACATAAATCAATGGCGTTAAAGATTATCGAGAAACGTTTAAAAATGATTTCTAAAATAGCAAATACACAAGCGAGTTTAGATTGTCATCAAATTAATGATGCCAATGGTAACAGTTTGGGCACAAAAGTAATTATTAGCATACCAATTCAATACATAGACTAAAATGATAACAGCAATAATAATAGATGATGATATTAATTTGCGTAATGGTATGAAGGGCTTGCTTCAACGTTATGCGCCAGAAATTGACGTAATAGGTGAGGCAGACGATGTTCAAAATGGTGCTGCTGAAATTCTAACCAAGAAGCCTCAGGTTGTATTTTTAGATATACAATTAATTAATGGTACTGGCTTTGACATTTTAGAACACATAATTAAAGTAGAAGGCAAGATAAATACAAATATTGTATTTATCACTGCACATGAAAAATATGCAATAAAAGCATTTCGTTTTTCAGCGTTAGACTTTTTGTTAAAACCAGTGGATCCAGATGAATTAAAACAAGTCGTTAACAAAATAAAGAACAGTATTGAACGCGCCTCCAGTTTTTCTAATATAGATTTATTGTTAGAAAATATCAGTAAGAAAGTGGATACGTTTAAACGTATTGCTTTATCGACTTCCGAAGGTATTCATCTTTTTGAAATTGGAAATATTATAAGGTGCGAAAGTGAAGACAATTATACCAAGTTTTATATAAAAAATCAAAAACCAGTTCTAATTTCAAAAACATTAAAAGAATATGATGAGTTGTTAAGTGAACACGGTTTTGAACGCATACATCAAAGTCATCTTATTAATATAATGTATTTAAAAACGTATATAAAAAAAGATGGTGGTTATATCATAATGGAAGATGGTTCTCAGTTACCAGTGTCACAACGCAAACGTGATCGTTTAAAGGAATTACTAAACACCATGTAATCGAATTCTAAATGAAAAGTGTCAAATTCTAAATAACCTATTGATAACTTAAGTTGTTGGGTTAACTTTAAATAATAAATAAAATAATTGCTATGAAAAGTATAACATCTATATCCTTTCTATTTTTAATGTTTCTATCAAGCTCTGCTTTTGCTCAAATAGTTGATATACCTGATGCTAATTTTAAGAATGCTTTACTAACTACAAATTGTGTTGATACAAATGGAAACGGTTATGGTAACATTGATGCAGATTTGAATGACGATGGTGAAATTCAAGTCACTGAAGCTGAGGCTGTTTTGGGCCTGGTACTTAATAGTCAAAATATTGTTTCTTTAGAAGGGATTGCCGCTTTTATAAATCTTGAGAGCCTTAATTGTAGTTTTAATAATATAGTGACCTTAGAAGGTATTTCTAATTTGGCCAATTTACATAGTTTGGATTGCAGTTATAATGACATTACCGAATTAGATATGAACTTCATGACAGAAGTAGTGGAATTTGATTGTTCTAGTAATGACTTTACAAGTCTTAATTGGTCAGCATTAACGAATATTAGTGTTGGTTTTACATGCACAAATACCAACTTTTTAACATCTGTGGATTTAAGTAATTTGGTACACGCCAATTATATTTCTTTTCAAGATAATGGAGCGCTTACGAGTCTTAATTTAGACAGTTTAGCATCGGCTGGATCATTTCGGTTTGTGCAAAACAACGATATGCTCAATTTAGATGTAAGTAGTTTACTTAGTGCGAATAGCTTGAGAATTACCTTTAATGATGATTTAATTACAGTTGATTTAAGTGGATTGCAAACAGTTTCAGAGCTCTTAAGATTGAGCGATATGGATGTGAATCTTACGACCGTAGACTTAAGTAGTTTAACCTCTGTTGGAGGGTTTTTGTGCTCAAATGCGAGTGCTTTAAGTACACTCAATTTGAATAATTTGCAAACGGTTTTAGATTTTACCACAACAACTAATGTTGGTAGTGGCGATTTTGTGTTAGTCAATGCATCTAGTATAACTAATTTGGAATTAGGGAACTTGGAAAGTGTTTTTAATGATTTTAATATTTCAGGAAGTTTTGGTGATCTAAACCTGAGCACTTTAACATTTGTTGGACATGATGTGACAATTCAAGGACCTATACAGACAACAGATCTGAGTGGATTAATAAATATTGGGAACGATTTTGAATATGGTAGCAGTATTCCTGGAGTTATAGATTTGTCTAGTTTGGTTTCTGTACAAGATATAATTGCCAATGATGCAGACCTAACAGCTATTGACTTAACTAGTTTAACTAACATGGCAGATTTAGAGTTAGATGGAAACTCATTAACTAGTTTAGATTTAAGTAGCTTATTAGATGCAAATGATATTAATGTTAGTGGTAATGATTTAACGAGTATTAATGTAGATAATCTTATTAATGTTCAATCTAATTTTGACGCTACTGAAAATCAACTTTCATCTCTAGATGTAACGAGTGCTACCTATATAGGGATTTTAGACTTAGGTCTTAATCCAATTGTGAATATCGATTTTGGAAATTTAACAATGTTCATTTTTAAACTCTCGTTTGGAAGTCAAATCCAAAGTTTAGATTTAAATAATGTTGATGTTACGAGCTATATTAACGTTCAAAGTAATCCGCAATTAGAATATTTATTTGTGAAAAATGGAACAGATTCGAATAACCTTTATTTGGCAGGACTACCTAATCTTCGCTATATCTGTGTAGATGATGATGAAATTGATCAGGTACAAACAGTTATAGACGATTTAGGCTATACTAATTGTAATTTAAATACCTATTGCTCATTTGTTCCTGGAGGTGATTACAATACCATTACTGGAAATATAGCATTTGATAACGATAATAATGGCTGTGATAGTAATGATGATGCGTTTCCGTTTATTAAAATAAATATAAATGATGGTGTAAACGATGGAGCGACATTTACAACTAACACAGGAGAATACTTTTTTTATACTGATGATGGAACGTTCACAGTCACACCAGATATTGAAAATCCAACATTTTTTAATTTGGCACCAATTGATGCAACTATTAATTTTCCTGATATAAATAATAATATAGAGCTACAAGATTTTTGCATAACGCCTAATGGCATTCATCCAGATATTGAGATTGTAATTGCGCCTAGCATTCCAGCAAGACCTGGTTTTGATGCAGAATACGTTATTACTTATAAGAATAAGGGGAATCAAACCGTTTCAGGAGATGTTCTAGTAAATTATAATGATGCAGTTCTGGATTATGTAAGTAGTACAGAGATTCCCACAACTCAAGCAGTGGGTGCACTTAGTTGGGATTATGCCAATTTATTACCATTTGAAAGTCGAAGTATTTACCTCATCCTAAATGTTAATGATCCTACAGAAACACCAGCTGTTAATATTGACGATGAATTAGAATTTACAGCAACTGTAAGTCCAATAGCAGGAGACGATTTGCCTTCAGACAATGTTTTTAATTTTAATCAAATTGTCGTAGGTTCTTTTGATCCAAATGATATTAATTGTGTGGAAGGTGACCTGGTTGGAGCTACAGAAATAGGAAACTATTTGCATTATATAGTTCGTTTTGAAAATACAGGTAATGCTCCTGCAGAAAATGTTGTTGTAAAAATAGAAGTAGATCCAACACAATTTGACATTAACTCATTACGATTACTCAGTAGTTCTCATGATGTAGATGTCAAGGTGACAAATAACACTTTAGAATTAATTTTCGAATCTATTTATTTAGAAGCTACTGGAGGTCACGGAAACATTTTATTAAGAATGAGAACCAAACAGGATTTAGTAACTAATGATACCGTTACTAAAGATGCTGAGATTTTCTTTGATTATAATTTTCCAATAGAAACCAATGATGCTAATACCACATTTGCAGCATTAAGTAATCCCGATTATGCGATAGACAATACTATAAACCTTTACCCTAATCCAGTAAAAAACATGCTAAACATTAAGGCAAAGAATACGATTGAGACTATTTCATTATTTGATGTTCAAGGTAGGTTGTTGCAAACTAAAATAGATTCTAATACAGAAATAGAATTAGATATGTCAACACGTAGCAACGGAATCTATTTTGTGAAAATACTAACAGATAAAGGCGTTTACGTAGAGAAAATCATTAAAGAATAGATAATGAACTAAGAGGTTGTCTAAAAAGTGATTAATGATGTCATTCAGAGCAAAGCGATGAATCTTAATTTTTTTAAAATCAAATCATTATGATTTCAAGAGATTTTTCATTTTATTTAGAAGGACACTTTTTAGACAGTATCTTTATTATTAATCTTGCAACGCAAAAACCTTACGAAGTAAGTCTGTAGTTCTTGATGATACTTTATTACGAATCTCTTTTTCTTCAACAGCAATCATTGTGTAAACACCTTTTAAGGCTTCACCTGTAACGTAGTCTGTTAAATCTGGATTTACATTATTGGTTAATGGGATTGCATTGTATTTATTAATAAGATTAGCCCAAATTTGATCAGCTCCAACCTTGCTAAAGCTAGTATTGATCACAGGTTTAAATTTATTATATAACTCCGTTTGTGTTTTACCTGTTAAGTATTGTGTTGCAGCATTATCATTTCCTAATAAAATGTTTTTAGCATCATTAAAAGTGATGTCTTTTACTGCACTAACAAAAATTGGTGTAGCTTCTTTTACAGCGTCTTCTGCTGCTCTATTTAGCACTTTAAGACCTTCATCAGCTAAATTCCCTAAACCGATGTCACGTAAACCTTTGTCAATTTTTTGTAATTCTTCAGGTAATAAGATTTTAACCAATTCATTTTTAAAAAAACCGTTCTTAAGAGTAAGTTTGCTAACCTGTTTGTCAATTCCTAAATCTAAGGCTTGGCGTAAACCTGCAGCCATATCTGCATTACTCAATATAGATCCAGTTTGTTGAGGTAATTGGTCAACAACACTTTGTAATTCTGCACATGCAGTAAGATTCAAAATAAGTACAAAAGCTAATAATTTACGCATCATGATTTATTGATTTTAAGTTTACAAATATAAGTGTTTAATTGAATTTGTAGTACATAAATATTAAGAGACATTTTTTTTAAATTGGTCACTTTAAATAGTTTAAAATTAGTTGAGCCTTAATAGAAAATAATAGTTTTGTTATTATAAACCATTACTTTTCTATTGATATGATGTTTAATGGCTGTCGCTAAAACTATTTTTTCTAAATCTCGTCCTTTTGTGATTAAATCGTCTATAGAGTGTGTATGCGTTACTCTGGCTACATCTTGTTCTATAATAGGACCTGCATCTAATTCTTCTGTAATATAATGGCTGGTAGCTCCAATGATTTTCACACCTCGCTTTAAAGCAGAATGATAAGGTTTTGCGCCAACAAATGCAGGTAGGAAAGAATGATGGATATTGATAATTTTATTTTGAAATTGGTCTATTAATTTTCTTGAAACAATTTGCATATATCGAGCTAAAACTATAAAATCAATATTATGAGAATTTAATAAATCTAGCTGTTTGTTTTCAGCATCTTGTTTAGTGCTTTTTGAAACTGGAATATGATAAAATGGAATGTTAAAATTTTGTGCTATATATTCTAAATCTTGGTGATTGCTCACAATAAAAGGTATTTCGCAATGTAATTCTCCTGAATTATATCTGCTTAAAATATCATAAAGACAGTGGTCATACTTCGAAACAAAAATGGCCATTTTGGGTTTGTCTTTAGCATCATAAATACGCCATTTCATTTTAAATTTTGAAGCCAAAACAGTAATAAATTCAGTTTTAAATGTGTCAATTGAAAATGAATTGAACTCACTTTCTAATCGCATAAAAAATATGTTTTGTTCTCGATCGACGTGCTGATCAATATATACGATATTTCCACTCTTATTCGCAATAAAGCTTGTAACAGATGCAATGATACCAGATTGGTCTTTACAATGAATTTGAATTGTAATTTTTTTCACTTAATCTTCCTTTTTAATCAAACTAAGGTAGTATAAATTCAGTATGAGCCTTATCAAAATTAAACTTTTAGATATTTTATTATAAACCCTTATGTTTTTTGAATATTCCGTAAATTTGTAACCTTTAAAACACATAATTTTACGAATGAAGCAAGTCGCACCATACAACCCGAAATATAAAGTTAGAATAGTTACTGCAGCATCATTGTTTGATGGTCACGACGCATCAATAAATATCATGCGGAGAATCATTCAAGCTACTGGTGTTGAAGTCATACACTTAGGTCATGATAGAAGTGTTGAAGAAGTAGTAAACACTGCGATTCAAGAAGATGTGAATGCTATTTGTTTAACGTCATATCAAGGTGGTCATAATGAGTATTTTAAATATATGTATGATCTTTTGAAAGAAAGAGGAGCTGATCATATTAAAATCTTTGGAGGTGGAGGAGGCGTCATTCTTCCTTCGGAAATTAAAGAACTTATGGATTATGGTATTGCACGAATTTATTCTCCAGATGATGGAAGAGAAATGGGATTGCAAGGTATGATTAACGATTTGGTTCAGCAATCAGATTTTGCAATTGGTGACACTTTAAATAGTGAAATTGACAACCTTCCTAAGAAAAATCCTAAAGCGATTGCTAGAGTGATTTCTTCTGCTGAAAATTTTCCAGAAGTCGCTAAAGACACGTTAGATAAAATTCATACTAAAAATAAAAATTCTATTACACCAGTGCTCGGTATTACAGGAACAGGTGGTGCAGGGAAGTCAAGTTTAGTTGATGAACTTGTGCGTCGTTTCTTGATTGATTTTCCAGAAAAAACAATTGGCATTGTTTCCGTTGACCCTTCGAAACGAAAAACAGGAGGTGCACTTTTAGGTGATCGTATTCGCATGAATGCTATCAATTCTCCTAGAGTTTATATGAGAAGTTTAGCAACACGACAATCTAATTTAGCATTGTCTAAATATGTAAATGAAGCTGTTCAAGTTTTAAAAGCATCAGAATTTGATTTAATCATATTAGAAACCTCAGGTATCGGACAATCAGATACCGAAATCATAGAGCATAGTGATGTGTCACTTTACGTCATGACTCCAGAATTTGGAGCAGCAACTCAGCTTGAGAAAATTGATATGCTTGATTTTGCAGATTTGGTTGCCATTAATAAGTTTGATAAACGTGGTTCTTTAGATGCATTAAGAGATGTAAAGAAACAGTATATGCGAAACAATAATCTTTGGGATACACCTCAAGATGAGTTACCTGTTTTTGGTACTATTGCCTCTCAGTTTAATGATCCAGGAATGAATACGCTTTACAAAGCTATTATGGATAAGCTTGTTGAGAAAACGAAGACCGATTTACAATCAACTTTCCTTATCTCTGATGAGATGAGCGAGAAGATCTTTGTGATTCCTCCTGCAAGAACACGTTATTTGTCTGAGATAGCTGAAAATAATCGTGCCTACGATAAAACAGCAAATAATCAAATTGAAGTAGCTCAAAAGCTTTATGGGATTTATAAAACCATTGAATCTGTTGCTGGAAATGCACCACAATTAGATAAAGCAGGAATTGAAAGTGAGTCTGTCAATCCGATTATAGTCGAGAACAAAGCCTTCATTAAGCTACTTGTTGGAGAATTCGATAGAGTAAAACTCAACCTAGACCCATATAACTGGGAAGTGATTACTGGTTGGGACGAAAAAGTAAACAAGTATAAAAATCCTATCTATTCCTTTAAAGTGAGAGATAAGGAGATTAAAATTGAAACTCAGACAGAGTCATTGTCTCATACGAAAATTCCTAAAGTCGCTCTGCCTAAGTATCAAGCTTGGGGAGATATTTTAAGATGGACTCTACAAGAAAATGTACCAGGAGAATTTCCATTTACAGCAGGATTATATCCTTTTAAACGCACAGGTGAAGATCCTGCTCGAATGTTTGCTGGCGAAGGTGGTCCAGAACGTACCAATCGTCGTTTTCATTATGTGAGTATGGGATTGCCTGCAAAGCGTTTGTCTACAGCATTTGACAGTGTAACACTCTACGGAAATGATCCAGATCACAGACCAGATATCTACGGAAAAATAGGTAATGCTGGTGTGTCAATCTGCTGTTTAGACGATGCTAAGAAACTATATTCTGGTTTTGATTTGGCAAATGTAATGACCTCAGTTAGTATGACGATTAATGGTCCTGCTCCAATGTTGTTAGGCTTTTTTATGAATGCTGCAATAGACCAACAATGTGAGCTTTATATCAAAGAAAATAACTTAGAGAAAGAGGTTGAAACTAAAATAACTAAGCTTTATAAAGACAAAGAACGTCCATCTTATAATGGCGAATTGCCAAAAGGGAATAACGGTTTAGGTTTAATGCTACTTGGAGTTACAGGTGACCAAGTGTTGCCAATAGACATTTATTTAGATATTAAAACAAAAACAATTGCTCAAGTTAGAGGAACGGTTCAAGCAGATATTTTAAAAGAAGATCAAGCACAAAACACTTGTATTTTTTCTACGGAATTTGCATTGCGTTTAATGGGAGACGTTCAAGAGTACTTCATTGATAATAATGTGCGTAACTTCTATAGTGTGTCTATTTCAGGATATCATATAGCTGAAGCTGGAGCAAATCCAATTTCACAATTGGCATTTACATTATCAAACGGATTTACTTACGTTGAATACTACTTGTCGAGAGGTATGGATATCAATAAATTTGGACCTAACTTATCGTTCTTTTTCTCAAACGGAATAGATCCAGAATACGCAGTCATTGGTCGTGTAGCTCGTAAGATTTGGTCTAAAGCTATGAAGCATAAGTATGGTGCAAATTCAAGAGCCCAAATGTTGAAATACCATATTCAAACGTCTGGTAGAAGTTTACATGCTCAAGAAATCGATTTTAATGATATTCGAACAACGCTTCAAGCTTTATATGCAATTTATGACAACTGTAACTCATTGCATACTAATGCGTATGATGAAGCTATTACAACACCAACTGAAGAATCGGTTCGTCGTGCGATGGCTATTCAGTTGATTATTAATAAAGAATTAGGTTTAAATAAAAATGAAAACCCAATTCAAGGGGCTTTTATTATCGAAGAACTAACAGATTTAGTTGAAGAAGCTGTGCTTTTAGAATTTGATCGTATCACAGAACGTGGTGGTGTTTTAGGAGCTATGGAAACCATGTATCAACGTTCTAAAATTCAAGAAGAAAGCTTGTATTATGAAACGCTTAAGCATAATGGTGATTTTCCAATTATTGGAGTAAATACATTTTTGAGTAGTACAGGATCTCCAACGGTTTTACCTGCGGAAGTGATTCGTGCCACTGAAGAAGAAAAGCAATTCCAGATAAAAACTTTAGAGAATCTTCATAAAGCGAATGATACAACTCAATTACTGAAAGATTTACAACTTAAAGCCGTTAATAACGAAAACATATTTGAAGCTTTAATGGATGTATGTAAAGTGTGTTCTTTAGGAGAAATTACTTCAGCTTTGTTTGAAGTAGGCGGTCAGTATCGCAGAAATATGTAATTTTATATAAACCATTTAGATTTAAAAACAATTATGAAGTACTTTAAGATTATTGCCATATTATTATTTAGTTCAGTCATTTCTTTCTATAGCTGTAATGACACTACTAAAGCACCAAAAGAAGACAGTACAAAACCATTGGAAGTTGAAAATTTAAAAACAGAACCAACTACAGCAACTCCAACGACTAAAGAGCCTGCTCAAAATACAGCAGGAGTTTGGCATTATACCTGCAGAATAGGTTGCCCTGGAGGTGCAGGAAAAGCTGATAAATGTGGAACATGTGGAAATGTTTTAGCGCATAATACAACTTATCATGACAAAGCAAATAGTGCAACAACAGCTCCTTTTGCTGCTCCTGTTGCTTCTAAAACTGTTACACAAGATAAGAAGCCTGAGCCTGCTCAAAACTCAGCTGGAGTATGGCATTATACATGTTCAAAAGGCTGTGCAGGTGGTTCTGGAGCTGCAGGCTCTTGTAGTACTTGTAAAGGCGCTTTAGCTCATAACTCTGCATATCATTAGTAACTGTAAAGTGTTGTTATGAAAACAGTTTAATCATAACTCGTACTTGGAATTTCTTAGCGAATTCACCTTAAAGATTTCTTTTTTACTAATTTTTTTAGCAGGAAAACACTGCCAAATTTGAGCATGTTGTCATGCATTAAACAGACCAATGATTCATTTAATAGTCGGAAATACAGGCTCAGGAAAAACAACATATTCTAAGGAATTGAAAAGAAAAACAAACGGGATTGTTTTTTCAATTGACAAATGGAATAATACATTATTTCTTGCAGATAAAACTCCTGATGACGGATTAGAATGGTTTCTGGAACGAATTGATAGAGCCGAATTATTGATTATGGAGTTAATAGATCAATTAGAAAACTCTAATACAGATTCTATTCTCGATTTAGGATTATCGAAATTTGAGCACAGAGAAAAATTTAGAACATTCGCTAAATTAAAAGGCTATGAGTTAAAGTTTCATTTTTTAGACATTTCAAAGGAAATTCGTTTTGAAAGAGTCATGAAACGAAATCATGAAAAAGGAGTAACATTTGAATTTGAAGTCAGTAAAGAAAACTTTGACTTTATGGAAACCTGGTTTGAAAGACCTAACAAGGATGAACTTATTGGTGGATTTATAATTTCAGAATAGAAGATGTTTATTAAACCGATCTAATTAATTCGGTATTCTCAAAAAAAACTTATTTCAGCGATTTTGAGACTGAATAGCTGTTCTGTTTGATTCGTGTTTTTTACTTTAGTAACCTCAAAAACAATTTAAAAAATTAGGATGACACAATTGAAAAATAAAAAGGCAATCATAACTGGAGGAGGAAGAGGACTAGGGAAAGCGACAGCAATAGCCTTTGCAAAAGAAGGAATTGATGTTGCTATTACAGGAAGAAATGAAACTGTTTTAAAAGCAACCGTTTCAGAATTGGAAGCATTTGGCGTTAAAGCTATATATTCAGTATTTGATGTTAGTGATTATGAGGCTGTTCAAAAAGGTATAAAAGATATAATCAATTCTTTGGGTTCTATTGATATTTTGGTAAACAATGCTGGAATTGCTGCTTTTGGAACGTTGAATGACATGGACGTAAACCAATGGAGTCAAATCATTCAAACCAATCTTATGGGAATGTATTATGTAACTAAAGAAGTGTTGCCATATTTAATTAATCAAAATGAAGGTGAAATTATTAATGTATCATCTACAGCAGGTTTAAACGGAAATGCGAGTACATCAGCTTATTCTGCATCTAAATTTGCAGTTATTGGAATGTCTGAATCTCTAATGAAAGAAGTTCGTAAGAATAACATTAGAGTTTGTACCTTAACACCAAGTACAATAGCTTCAGATATGTCAATTGACTTAGGTATTGCAGATAGCGAGTCTCAAGATAGCGTTTTACAGCCTGAAGATTTTGCAGAATTAATACTTGCAGGTTTAAAACTCCCAAAGAGAGCAATGCTTAAAAGTGCATCTTTGTGGTCTACTAATCCTTAATCTAGATTTCTGTTTAAAAATAAATACAGCGAAATGCATCTTTTTTAATCTTTTATCGTCTATAATATGAACTTTAAAAATAGAGATTATGAAAAATTCAAATTGTACCTGCGACTGTAAAGGTTGTAATGATGGAAATTGTAAAAACTGTACGTGTGATAATTGTTCATGTAACAATTGTAACTGTTAAGTTATATTAAAATTATAAGCTAATAATGTCTGTTTTGGTAACTTTATATCGAAATAGACATTGTTTTATTTTTTCAATAGTATGACGACAACAAAAGACATTTGGAACCTATACGCTGATGATATCAAACACTTTATTTTGAGTAAAGTTAAAGATGTAACAGTAGCTGATGATTTATTGCAAGAAACATTTATAAAAGTTCATACCAAACATAATACTCTTAAAGATATTAATAAGCTGAAATCTTGGTTGTTTTCTATAGCTAGATATACGGTTATGGATTATTTTAGACAACGCGATCTTGTTTATGAAATGACTGATGAGGATTTTGTTTTTGAAGATCTAAAACTAGAGCACTCTGAAATTGATTGTTTGCGAGGTATTATTAAAAATTTACCAAAAAAATATAGAGATCCATTGTTTTTGAGTGATGTAAAAGGAATGAAGCAAGCTCAAATATCAGAACAATTGCATTTGCCGTTGCCAACAGTGAAATCTCAAATACAACGCGGAAGAAAACTCATCGCTCAAGGTTTTATTGATTGTTGTGATTTTAAAGTCAATGATAATGGTTTTTTGGTTGGAGAACTTAAAGAAAAGGCAGATTGCAAAGTTTGCACATCTACTTAAAGTGTCATCATCCAATGACGCTGTAAACGCTTGAATTTTTTCAATTCACTTTGTAGGATCGGTAAATAATCTTTACCATTACTATTGCAATGTTGCAAGCGGTTGCAATTTAAATGTAAACGATGTACTAATCGTTCTAAAGACATAAAGTGTTTGTGTTTCTTATCAGAACAATATTCAGCTTGCGCTTTTTCAATTTCTGGAGCTAAAGATTCTGATTGTTGAATGATATCACCAGAAAAGTATATGTGAGTGTCTTCAGTACCATCTGATCTTAAATATGATAAATCCTGACCAATGTATGTCGAAATATTTCGCGACAGAACAATGATATCTATAGCCTTTTGATATATAGGCAGTTCAGAGAGGTGAGATGGGATATTATAATTCATTTTCAATAGCAATCGTAACAAAATTAGTGACAAGTATTGATATTTTGCTTTAGATATTAAAGTAAAATTGTATATTTGATTTAATTATTAATGTAGATTGTAAAAATACTTTAAATGGATATTGATAGCCTAAATTGGAAGATTTTGAAATGCTTACAAACTAACGCTCGAGAGTCTAATGCTGAAATTGGTCGTCAAGTTGGTATTAGTTCGCCTGCAGTTTCAGAGCGAATTAAAAAAATGGAGGATGCTGGAATTATTCAGAGTTATAATACTTTAGTAAGTCCGTTTGAAGTTGGTTATCAATTAAAAGCATTAATTACTTTACGTGCTTTTATGGGCATGTTGAAACCCTTTTTAGAAAAAGTGAAAACCTATAATGAAGTAATTAATTGTTATCGTATAACTGGTAATGAAAATATTGTAATGGAAGTCGTTTTAAAAAACCAAAAACACTTAGAATCTTTTATTGATCAACTAATTGTTTATGGTGAAACAAAAACACAAATTGTATTATCACACGTTATAAAACATAATGAGGTTAAACCTTTGAAATAAATTATCTTTCAATTATAGTATGCGGAATAGTTTCTAAGTTCCAATCAATCACTAAGCCACCAGCTAAACTTTCTGCGATATCTTTGCCGTAGAGAAATTCGCATAAATACAAAGCTGCTTCAAAAGATTTTGCACCTCCTGCTGAGGTTATGTATTTTCCGTCGTGAACAAATAACACATCTTTTCTAATATCTAGATTAGGAAAACGCTCTCGCATGGTATCAATATCACCTGGAAACGTTGTCGATACTGAATTATCAAGCAATCCAGCTTGCGCTAAAACAAAAGCACCATCACAATGAGATGTTATAAACTGAGCTTGTGCATCAATTTTTCTTACAAATTTTATCATTGCTTCATCTTCTAAATCTGTATCCAAATGATGTTCGGCACTTGGCACAACGAGAATATCAATTTTTGGTAAGTTGTCTTTCAGATAATTGAAATCGGGAATGATTCGCATGCCTTCAAATGTAACAATAGGTTCATCAGTATTAGCAACAGTAAAAACATTCATAGGTTTAATGCTATCTCTAAAAATAGTGTGCTGAAAGATATCAAAAGGTGCCGTTAATTCAGTATTAAAAACACCATCCATAATAAGAAAAGCTACATTGTATCTGTTGGGTTCAAGCTTTGGAAATTCTTTTTCCTTCTGCTGAGCTTGTTTCAGTAGCTCATTATTTGAGTTCTTGTTTTTATCTTCGGACGTATTACAACTTATAAAGATTACTATGCTAAATATTAAGAGTATGTTTTTCATAGTCTATAAATTAAACCTACAAGGTATTTAAAACCTTGCAGGTTGAGTGGTATTTTATTTGATTCGCCAAGGCGGATTTGTTCTGTTTTTTCCAGCATTGAATAAAATGATATGGTTGCCATCTAAATCGTTTAAATGTGCTTCTCGCCACAACCAGTCTTTATCTTCAGCTTCTGAAGTAAATATAATTCCTTTTTGCTGAAGTTGATCCACTAGTTCATCAAGATTATCATCTTCAAAGTAAATACTAATTCCATTTCCTTTTGGTACTTCATCTACCTTATGAATTGAGAACGTAGCATTTCCGTCAGGACATTCAAACCTAACATATCTAGGTAATGCATCTACGATGAGTTTCAGTCCGAACGTTTTATAAAACTCGGTCGCTTTTTCAACATCTAATGATGGTATGGTGATTTGGTTTAAATTCATTATAAATTCTTTTTAATACGTTTTTGCAACCATATGGATAATAAAACTCCTATTAAGCCATAAGTACCAGTAATTAACCAATTAATTTGGTAGCCATAATTCTCTACAACACTTAGTCCAATTTTTGGACTGAAAATATGTGCTATTGAAAAAGCAATGGCGAATAAAGCCATATAACTCCCTTCAAGCCCTTCTTTTGCTCTATTAAGTGCAAATTTATTAGTGTATGGAAAACCTAGCATTTCACCAATAGTCATCATAATCATATTTACGACAAGAATACCTATCCAAAAATTCTGAAATATTACAAAGAAACTCAATCCCATAAGTAAACAAGCGACAAGAATATGTTTGGTTATAGAAATATGTTTTTTTTCCAAGTAATTTATAAAAGGCATTTCAAAAACAACGATAATGCTTATGTTTATAACCCAGAACAAACTAATTTCAAATTCATTTAAGTTAAAAACTTCATTATAATATAATGGCATGGTCACAACGAGTTGAAAAAACGCCATTCCCATGAAGAAACAAATGCCGATAAAAATCCAATAGGTGAAGTCTTTGTAAACAAGATTATTATCCTTTTTTATGTCTAAGTCTTCATTAGTTTCAACACGTTTCTTTTTTGGTTCTTTCACTAAATAGTAAAACAATACGATAGCCAAAAGACAAGTTATTCCATCTATCCAAAACAATAAACTATACCCTTTTGTTACAATAATTAAACCTGCAGCTGTTGGCCCAATTCCCATTCCTGCATTGATTGCCAAGCGAATTAGTGCCAGTGAACGTGTTTGGTTATCTGGTTTGCTATATGCTTTAAGCGATACATAAATGGCAGGACGAAATGTGTCAGCTACAATCATAAGAAATAATATACCAAAACATAATCCCCAAAACGACGTGATGTATTGTAACCCGATAAAACTAAGCCCAGTAATAAATAAACTTAAAATCATGACTTTATAAAACCCTATTTTATCAGTTAACTTTCCGCCTAACCAGCCACCAATAACAGAACCAAGTCCGAAGAACACAAAAATCCATCCTACATCATCATTATTAAAATCGAGACTATTTTTAAAGTATAACGACAAAAATGGGATTACCATAGTGCCAGCTCTATTTATAAGTGTTATTAAAGCTAAGTACCAGATTTCTTTAGATAAACCTTGGAATGATTCAATATAGTTTATGTATAGTTTTTTCATTTTGGTTGTTGTATAAATATAAAAAGTCCGACGATATCGTCGGACTTTTTATGATTGATTGGTTATATAATTATATTATCATCGCATATAGTAAGTCCGACTCTTGAAACAAGAGGTTTGTCTTTTTGTATATAATACGACGCAATTTTGCATGGTTTGTTTTTTATTTACAGTCAAATCTATGAAAAAAAGGTTTAAGTTGTATTTTTGAATACTGAAAACTATAATTATGAAGCCATTTTTAATATTGATTGTATTGGTAAGTACATTTAGTTGTGCACAAGAAAAGAAACCTATTTTGGGTGAGACTGAATTTCAACGAGAGCTCAATTCAGAATATAAAGACGCAACAAGTTCTCCATTAAAAGACAAAGACAGAAAGCATTTTAAAGGTCTAGATTTCTTTAAATTTGATTCTTCATATGTTGTGACAGCACGTTTAAAGTTAACACCAGATACAGAATGGTTTGATATGAAAACAACGACTAGTCGTGTGTCTCCTGAACGTATTTATGGAATTTTGACCTTTGAACTGCAAGGACAAACTTATACATTAAACCTTTATCAAGGTAAAGATGTTATGAAAAGGGAAGGACTAGAAGATTATTTATTTCTTCCGTTTATTGATGATACTAATGGCGAAGAAAGTTATGGAGGTGGACGTTATATTGATTTGAGAATCCCAGAAGATGACACCATTGAGATAGATTTCAACAAAGCTTATAATCCTTATTGCGCATATAACGATAAGTATTCTTGTCCGATTGTACCAAGAGTCAATTATTTAGCTTTAAGTGTTAGAGCAGGAGTGAAGGCATTTGAAAAACAGGAATGATTTATTTTACCAAATACATTCCGAAGAAAACTGCTAAGAACCCTACAATAAAACTAGCAATGGTGTAAATAGCAAATGAGGTAAAATCTCCTGATCTTAAAAAGATGTGATTCTCATAAGCAAAGGTTGAAAATGTCGTGAAACCACCACAGAAGCCAGTAGCAAGCAATAGGGTTTGATTAGAAGTTAAGGTGTTGTTTTTTGCAGCCATACCTAAAATGATTCCTATTAAAAGACTACCAATAATATTAGCAGCAAATGTGCCGTATGGAATGCCGTTTTCAGCATTGTTTAGATATTTTCCAATAATGAAACGAAGTACACTTCCCAAACCTCCACCAATAAAAACGAGTATTAATTGTTTGATCATTATTTAATAGCAATATAGATTTCAGTAATCCAATCTGCTGGATTAGGTGTTGCCATAGGATCAGTAAGATAAACTTCTAGCATTGGTCCTGCTTCAGTAAACTCTAAACTATGCGCTGGAATATAAGCCATTGTTTTATCCCAAGCTTCTTGTAGATTGGCATAATCTCCTTTAAGAACCGTTTTTACAGTTTTAAAGGGCTCAAGCTGACCAGTAATTATATCAGCTTCGTTTGCCATTATTTTTGAAGTTGTAGGTATACAACAAGAAAACATAACAGCATCATTTTCAGTATCCCATTTGTGGTACATTACAAACGGTTTTCCAGCCATAGAGATATTGTTTGTTAATGCATAAGCACCAACCTTAGGTAACATCTCTTGCATTTTTTCTTTAAAATTTGACATCTTACATGACGTTGTGTTGTACAAATAAAATCCACCACTATGTTGTGTTACGCCTTCAATATTGATGCTATATTTTTTCATGTCTGCAACTAGAATACTATCTAGTTTTTCTAATCCTCGTTCAAAATGTGGACCGATTTGTTTTTCCATTCCTCCCATAAAAGTTGAAAACATCTTAAATCCAAATGGCAAATCTTTGCCTGAAATAGTCCAATTGATTTCTGTTGAGCCATCATTGTTAGATTCTAGTTTCCAAGTAATATCAGATTTAGGGAAATCTCCAAATTGCATTTCTTGTGTAATAGATGTGTTACGTTTTGTGTCAATAGTTTTCATTGTACCAACACCATCTTTATCTTTCCAAGAATAGGAACCTCCAATACCATTAGTTGTATCAGATAACGTAATAATGGTTTCTGGTTTTTCCTCAACCCAAGATGACCATGCTTCCCAGTTTTTGAAATCAATAATATTGTTATAAACAACAGCTACTGGAGCTTGAATCGTTCTTGTGCGTTTGACTTCAAAAGAGTTTGGCTGAACTGCAATGTAAATAGCCAAACCTATGATGAGAATTAGGATTAAAAATAAAATGTATTTAAACGCTTTCATCTTTAGATTATTTGATTGATAATGATTGTACAATCAAAGATAATCAATTTAGCTAAAGCTTTGCGGAAATAAATATAAAGCTATATTAAACTAATTATTGTCTGTATTTATTAATGCTAAACTTTAATAGTAATAGGTTGATAATAATTAGAGAAATGAAAATTGAAATAATGGTCATGCTTATATTTTATAGAACATCTTATAAAATCTAAAATGTCATCAAGTCTATACATACAAATCCCCAATTTTGGGTATTTGTATGTAAGTTCAATATACTTTTTTTATTGTTTAATAAATCGTTTGGTAGCTGTTTTACCATCTATGTTGATGTGAATTAGATAAACACCAGAAGCTAATTGATCAACAGCAATTGCTGTAACTTCAGAAGTTAATTGTTTTTCAAATAGTAATTTACCATCAATATCAAATACTTGTGCTAGAGCATTAGTTCCTGAGTTGGTTTTTATCGATAACCAATTACTCGCTGGATTTGGGAATATTTTGAAGCTTTCATTTTCAAAATCTTCAGTGTTTAAATTACTATCTACAGTCACATTAATATCTGCTCTAACGACAGTGAGATCTGGAACTAAAGGATTAGTAATCTCACAATGGTAAACTCCACTATCAGATTCTTGAGCGTTTACAATGGTGTACGTGTTTGCATTAGCACCACTAATGGCTACATTGTCTTTATGCCATTGGTATACATTATTTGGTGAAGGGGCTTGAGAATCTCTATTGATATCTGTGTTATTTACATCTAGAGAGATATCTACTCCAGGAGGTGATGTGATTTCTTCTTCATCGTCTAGTGTGTTTTGAGGCGAGTATTGTAATGAACCATAGGTAATACCATTATTTACTAATGGTTCTAGATCACTGAAAGTATAGTAATTATTTCTCAAATCGATGCTAACATATTCTGGATTGTCAAATGATGTCCATTCTGGAAGTGGTCCTGATAAATTATTACTGTATACATCAAAAGACAAAGGAGATGTTAAATTGTCTAATTCAGAAGGAATTGTACCACTAAGGTTATTGTTGTCTAATCTTAAATAGTTTAACTCACTTAAGCTCCCTAAACTAGTTGGAATTTCACCTTCTAGCTGATTAACTCGTAAAGACAAAGTAATCAGTTGATTTAAGTTGTCTAAGTTTGAAGGTATACTGCCAGTCAATTGATTTTCGCTAAGATTTAGATATTTTAAATTTGATAAAGCACCAATTACTGCAGGTATTTCTCCAGTAAGACTATTAGCTTGTATTCTTAACCAGCTTAACTCTGTTAGATTACCAATAGTTATTGGTATTGGTCCAGTTAATGAATAATTGAAACTGATACTTAATTCTTTTAGGTAGATTAAATCACCTATTTCATCAGGTAATTGTCCATTAAGATTTTGAAAAGTCAGATTTAAAGACACAACTTTATTTCCTAGAGTTTCAACACCAGTCCAATTGTCAACATGCGCAGATGTTGTCCAATTCCAATCCTCATTATTTGTCCAGAAATCACCATTTGTAGCATTGTAAATGGCAATTAGTGCTTCTCTTTCAGTTTGAGATACAGGAGTTCTGAATTTTATTTTTTTACGTTCCAGAATTAATTCAGGGATAACAGAGCTTGTTACAATACAAGAATAGGTTAACAAATCCTCTTCTTGGAAATTAGTAATTGTATATTCGGAGTTTGTAGCTCCTGAAATTTCTTCAATTTCTATATTATTAAGACCCATTACTTCTTTAATCCATTGATAACTTAAATTAGTGCCTTGCGTTATAGCGGTTAAAGTGTAATCATCACCATAGACAGGATTATCAATTTCTATCAAATCATTAAATGAATTTTGCGGATAGTAATTAAACACGTTTGATGCAGTATTTGCAATAAAATTAGGCTCAAAATCAGCAAAAGAAAAGTCATTTTGTCGTAGGTTAATAAACTCAAGACTTGTTATACTTGAAAAGTCAGGGATAGTTCCGCTTAAATGATTATTAGACATACTAAGCGATTCTAAAAAAGTTAAGTTAAGTATGGAATTTGGAATTTCACCTGTAAGATTTTTACTGCCTAACTGTAATGAAACTACATGTCCATTTTCAACTGTAACACCTTGCCAAGAACTAACAGGATCATATACTGAAAGCCAATTTATATTTGAAGTCCAATAAGGACCTTCGGTTGCATTGAATAAATCAATTAATGCTTGTTTTTCACTATTTGGTGGTTCTAAATCAAATGTAAATACAGATTCCTCAAATTCATCAGGTCTATGAATTAGTATATAATAAGACTGTCCACTAGTGATATCATAATCTACATAATTTTGAGTTGAACAAGATAAACTTGATGCTAGAGTTAATTCTGATTCCGATGTAACGTTTAGATTGGGAGCTTCATAAATCATGACAAAAGATAAGTCAGAAAGACTACCTGATGGACCATTGTCATTGTAAAGAGTTGTAATAAGTCTTGTATCTGATGCTGCAGTAAATTTATAATAGAGACCTTTTGTGTCAGGAGTACTGCATCCAATTTGTCCACCAGGACTTTCTTCTGCATAATCTATTCTTAAATTTTCATCCGAAAAAATTGAAGTAGTAATTTCTGTAGCATTTAATAATGAACCATTAATTGGAGGTATAACTTCTTCTATGTTTATTTCGACTCTTGACACTGCATTAGTTTCTGATCTACTTATTACTAGATAATATGATTGACCAGTTTCTACGTAAGCATTTCTAAATGAACTAGAAACACATCCAGATATATTTTCAATCAACTCTGACTCAGATGTAACATTGAGGTTAGGAGCAGAATAAAACAAAACTAAGCTATTACTATTTGGAATATCCGAGCCATCTTGATTTTTTATAATTGCGGAAACATCACCAGTAAATGAAGTGGTGAATTTGTAATAAATAGATTTATATCCATTAGAACCACAAATACCGCTAGAAAATCCTGAAGCTTCCGAAGCTAAATCAAGACGAAGATTGTCATCTATAAATGAAGTTTCAGTAATTTCTATGGCATTCTCAATAGTATCATTTATTGGAACTTGACATAAAGAAGTGAAAGATATCAAAAGGGCTAGCAGAAAAAGTGAATATGTTTTCATTTGAGGTAACAGAATTGATTAATAATAGTTTGAATCCGATTTTTAGTTTATTGTTTAATAAATCGTTTGGTAGCTGTTTTACCATCTATGTTGATGTGAATTAGATAAACACCAGAAGCTAATTGATCAACAGCAATTGCTGTAACTTCAGAAGTTAATTGTTTTTCAAACAGTAATTTACCATTAATATCAAATACTTTTGCATTAGTATTTATATTTGAGTTGGTTTTTATCGATAACCAATTACTCGCTGGATTTGGGAATATTTTGAAGCTTTCATTTTCAAAATCTTCAGTGTTTAAATTACTATCTACAGTCACATTAATATCTGCTCTAACGACAGTGAGATCTGGAACTAAAGGATTAGTAATCTCACAATGGTAAACTCCGCTATCAGATTCTTGAGCGTTTACAATGGTGTACGTGTTTGCATTAGCACCACTAATGGCTACATTGTCTTTATGCCATTGGTATACATTATTTGGTGAAGGGGCTTGAGAATCTCTATTGATATCTGTGTCATTTACATCTAGAGAGATATCTACTCCAGGAGGTGATGTGATTTCTTCTTCATCGTCTAGTGTGTTTTGAGGCGAGTATTGTAATGAACCATAGGTAATACCATTATTTACTAATGGTTCTAGATCACTGAAAGTATAGTAATTATTTCTCAAATCGATGCTAACATATTCTGGATTGTCAAATGATGTCCATTCTGGAAGTGGTCCTGATAAATTATTATTGAATACTTCAAAAGAATAAAGAGATGTTAAATTGCTTAGTTCAGAAGGAATTGTACCTGATAAAATATTGTTCCCTAAACTTAGACTATTTAAGCTACTTAGGTTCCCAATACTTGCTGGAATTTCACCCGATAATTGATTGTTTTCTAGAATTAATTGAATCAATTCAGTAGCATTTCCTAAACTAGAAGGTAAATTTCCAGTTAATTGATTGTAACTAAGGTAAAGTCTATTTAGTAGAGGAAGATTCCCTATTGACGCAGGTATCTCTCCTGAATGACCATTATTTTGTAATCTTAGCCATTGTAATTCAGTAAGGTTACCTAATGATGATGGAATTGGTCCAATTAAGTCAGGATTAGCACTTACTCTCAATTCATTTAAATGAATTAAATCTCCAATTTCTTCAGGTAATTGGCCATTGAGATTTCTGAAATTTAGATTCAAATAGACCACTTTATTACCTAAAGTCTCCACACCAGTCCAAGTGTCGACATGGGCAGAAGTATTCCAGTTCTCAATGATAACACCAGTTCCTATCGTATCATACCAATTGTCTCCATCTGTAGCGATGTAAAGTGCAATAAGTGCATCTCTTTCAGATTGTGAAATTGGAACTCTAAATTCGATACTTTTTCTTTCAATTGTTAAGCCAGGTACTAATGGACTTGTAACAAAACAAGAATACGTTGAGCCATTTTCTAATTGAAAGTTTGAAATTATATAATCACTGCTATTTGCTCCTACAACGTTTTCAATAATTGGATCGTATAAATTTGCAGCCCTTTTTACCCATTGATAGTTAATATTTGTACCTTCTTGAGGCGTCATGCTAAGAGTATAGTCTTGACCAACTACTGGGTTTTCTATTAATATATATTCATCTACTGTATTTTGAGGAGAGAATCCAAAAAAATCAATTGTTGAATTAGCTACAAAATTAGTTTCAAAATCAAGTATCGAATAGTTATTATTATTTAGTCTTAAATCATCAAAGTTTGATAATGTTGAAAAATCAGGAATAATTCCACTTAGATTGTTATAAGTGCAGTTAAATGAATTTAAAAACTCAAGATTTAAAATGGAATTTGGTATCTCACCAGTTAAATTTTTATTCCAAAAAGATAATCTAATGACATGGCCTTCTTCAACTGATACATACTCCCAATCTTTAATTGGAACATTATTAGAGAGCCAATTATCAGAAGAAGTCCATAAAGGGCCATTAGTAGCATTATAGAAATCAATTAAAGCTTGTCTTTCAATTTGTGGAGGATCTTGTTCAAAAGTGAAAGTGCTTCTAGCAAATTCACGATCTCTGTTTAACAAGATATAATAATTTTGTCCATTTATAATGTCGATATTTACTGTAGACTGTAGACCACAAACAAAACCAGTAACTGCGGTTAATTCACTTTCTGAAGTAATATTGAGGTTAGGAGCTTCATATATATTAATAAAAGTACTACCACTTCCTGAAATAGGATTATCAGTATCATCAGTAAGTTTTGTGAAAATTTTAGTATCTGCATCAGCAGTGAATTTATAGTAAACAACCTTATCTGTTGTAGGACATCCAACTTGTCCACCAGAACTTTCACTAGCTAAATCTAAACGAAGATTTTCATCAACAAAGGAGTTCTCTGTAATTTCAATGGCATTTTCTATAGTATCGTTTATTGGAACCTGAGAAAATGCTGTTGTATAAATAAATAAAGCAATGAGGGAAAGTAAAATTCTTTTCATTTGAAAAAATGATTAAATGATTAATAGTTAGACAAATATAGAAAATAATTTATATTTAAAATCCCCAATTAAGGGGATTTTTCTAAGTTGGCTATAATTGATTCTCCCTATAGAGTATTAGTATACCAACTCTAAATAATTAGCGTTTTGCCTATTTTTTTGTTGTCAGGAGTTTATTCTGGACAATTCACAGCAATATCCCAAGCTGTACTGCCTCCAATACATCCAGAAACGTAAATGTCTAACTCTTTACCATTTGAAGGATTGTATTGAAACTCAAAGTATCCAGATTGTCCAACATAGCCATCTTCAACGGCATCAAAACAATTCATTATTGGAGGGAATTCGTTTTGACCAAGAGGAGAACCTGTTCCATCAATCCATTGTCCTGCATAAAATAAATCGATTCGATCTACAATACTATAAGTGTCATAGCTTATGATAACGTTTCCACTATTTTCTCCCATGTCATAAGTGAAAATAGTTAATCCGTCACTTCCGCTTTCAAATCCAGGACAGGTTTGTGGTGGTGCAATGGTAACATAGGTTTGTAATACATTACTAATATTTCCCTGACTATCATATAAGCAATATGCTAGTGTGAAATTTCCTTCTAAAATATTGTTTGGAATTCCAACAGGAATTATTAACTGACCACTGCTATTATTACTAGGTAAATTAATATCCCAATAAATATTTGCACCTACGACTTGTACATAACATCCTGCATAAAAATTATTAGCACCTGTTGTAGCAAAATTAAATGGAAGGTATAACGTGTTATCTACAGTAGTTGTTGCTGAAGTTTGATTGTTGGTAGCTGCTGGAGCATTTCCGTTTTGAGATGTAGGAGGAGGATTACCATTTGTGACATCTCCAGTAATAATTAAAGCACGAGCTAATGCGTTAGAATTTGAAGGGTCGATAAATTCCTTTTCTTCTGAATCACTTCCGTCAGAACTACAATGGATTAATGAAAAACCCATAAATAGTAAAACGAGAATAGTTTTGATTTTTTTCATAATTAAATAATTTGTTGGTTAATATTAATTCTCGCTATAAATTAATAGCTTTATAAAAATAGGAAAATTAATGTTAAAGAAAAATACCTAATATTGGGTATTTATGATATCAGTTAGGCCAGGTTATTTCCTATAGATAGGTACTTTTAAACCAAAAAATACATCAGTAGTTTTTGAGCTATCTGATAAGAGATTACTAAAAATTGAACCAGAACCAACACTTAATGGTCCAAGTCTAAAGCCTCCTCCAAAAGCAAAATCACCATATTGCCTGAAACTTAATGGTGTATAAAAACTAAACCATTTCGTTTCTAATCTTGGAGCTATAGTTACTGTATTGATTATAGAACTAGCAAGATCATTTTCTTTTTTTACTAGAGATAAATTTGCTTGAGCACTCACCAGCCATTTTTTTGCTAATCTATAATCTACTAGCAAATGCAAAGCTGTTGGTAGTTGAATTTTGGTATCTTCAATAACATCTGTATTATTATAGTTATCATCAAGAAACTCTTCTAAATCATCAAATGAAGAAGCATCAACGGTGTTATTCATATTGTAAGTTGTTCGTTCTGCATTTTTATATTTAATCGACCCTATGTCAGTTATAGCAATACCTGCTTTTAGTTTGTAATGATCTTTATAAATTGGCGTGCTATCATCTTCTCTATTAGGATGCCATTGGTATGTGAATCCTAAATCTAAGCCAAAACCAGCAGTTAGATTGTCGAACCCTAAATCATCTGAATCAAAATCCTCAGTAGTACCATAATTAAGTTCACCTTGCGTCGTTAAAGTTTCGGTTACATTATTATATTGTCCCGTTAATCCTGGGCTATTTGTGAATAAAGCACCTGCACCTTGCAGATATTTTAGAGTTACACCACCTTTTAAGATATGATTTTGTTTGTCCATTAATAGTCTTCCATAGGCAATTCCAATTTCTGTCCAAGCATGAATAGTTCCGTTCAAATTTTGTGAACCAAATGCAACATTGCTATCCGATTCGAAATCATCTTCAATAGCCTCAAAGAGTTCTCCATTGATATTATTTAAATTAAAAAAAACTCTAGCTCTTGTAATAATACCAATGCTACTCTTTTTATTAATGTTAAACATAAATGAAGGGCCTAAAATATCTGTATTCAAAAAGAAATTATTCTTATCACTAACAAAGCGTTCAGAATCTTCATCGACATCAAAATTACCACTTAGTATACTACTAAAGTTAATTCCAAAATAATCACTACCAGTAAATCCACTAACTGATATTAAATTTACATCAGTTTTGAAGTTTGAACCAAAAATATTGGATGGATTATGAGTAACGCCATGAATACCAGAGTAATTATCGGCATTATATCCAATGTAACTTTGTGAAAAACTCTCATTAAAGAGAAGTACTGATAATAATAAGAAAAGCGATTTAAATATTTTCATATTAGAGTTTAGTTTGTTAATTAATATTTATGATAAAAACAGATAGTTTTTGTGCTTTTGAATATGCATAATATAAGGTATATTTTTTTGATATTTTAAAATTTATATTTCTTTTCCAAAGCATATCTCATCAGCTCTCCTTTACCTTGAAGACCTAAAATACGTGCCATGTTTTTGCGATGGGTATCAACGGTGTGAATACCTATAAACAATTCATCAGCTATTTCCCTTGAGGTTTTACCTAATGCGATTAGTTGAAGAATTTCAATTTGCCGTTTTGTTAAAAGTCCCTTTTTTTTCGAATTGTTTTCAGGATTGAGGACATTGGTATTGATGTTAGCATCAAAATAGATTTCTCCTTTTGCTACGGTTCTTATAGCCTTCAAAACTTCTTTGAGTGAAGAGTTTTTTAAGACATAGCCTGTTGCTCCAGCGTCTAGCATTTGTTGGATGGCTTCAGTTTGTTCAAACATAGAAAATGACAAGATTTTGATTTCAGGATGCGCCTTTTTTATTCGTTTTGCGGCTTCTATTCCATCTAATTTTGGCATTCTTATATCTGTAAGTACAACAGTAGGACGCTTTTTTTCTACAATTTTTAATAGAGCTTCGCCATCATTAGCTGTGCCAACAATGGAAATGTCTTCTTCATATTCTAATAGAAGTGAAATGCCATCAATTAGCGATTGGTGATCTTCTGCAATGGCTAGTCGTATCATATTGGAATATCTATTATTATGGTTGTTCCTTGATTTTTATCAGATTCAATAGTCATTGTGCCATCCAAATGTGCAACACGTTTATCAATACTGCTAATTCCCATACCTTTATTTGTTTTGGTAATCTGATTTGGATTAAAACCTATACCGTTATCTTCAACCATGATGTTTAAGCTTTCATCATGATTAGTAATGTGGACTGTAGTTTCATTGGCTTCTGCATGTTTTATAACATTTGTAACAAGTTCTTGAATAATTCTAAAAATGGTAAGTTCTAAGCTGTTTTCTAAGCGATTTTCTAATCCATGATCTATAACATCTATAGTGATTTTGTTAGATGCTGAAACTTTTTCTGCCATTTGTTGAACAGCTAACAATAAACCTTGTTTAGCAATAACACCAGAGTTTTTTGCATGAGCAACGGATCTTACTTTTTGATATGCTTCATCAATTAGAGTATTTGTTTTATCATAGAGTTCAGGTGTGTTTTTTTCTTTTAGTGCATTAAAATGAAGTTTTACAGTTGCGATTAAACCACCTAAATCATCATGTAAATCGTTAGCAATACGTTGCCGTTCTTTTTCTTGACCTTCAATCATGGCATCAATAGTGGTAAGTTCTTGTTCTTTTAAAACTGTTGCGAGTTTTTGAGTTTCTAGTTCTTTTTCTTTCTCTGCTAGATTCTGTTTGCGTTTGGTGTTTTTGAAAAGGAGGAAAGCGATGATACTCACTAATGCCAGACCTACTGCCAAACCTATTGAGATGTTTTGATTTTGTTTCCTTTTGGCTTCGCTTTCTAAATTTGAAGCTTTTAGTAATAAATTTTCTTTCTCTTTTTTTTCGGTTTGGTATTTGGTTTCAATTTCAGTTAGCTGCAATGCGTTTTCGTATTCTTTATGTTGTTTTATTGCTTCCTTTTCCATATTCAAATAGAAATAAGCGCTGTCGTAATTTTTTAAATTTTTATGAGTTTGTGCTAAAGCTAAATATAAATATGATTGTTGTAAAAAACCATTTTTAGGAATGTCTTGTTGAATTGCTTTATCAAAATAATATAAAGCTTTTATCGGTTCATTATTATAATTATGAGCTGCAGCTAGATTATTATAAATACCAAACATACTGCGTTTGCCTAAAACTCCTGGTACTTTTGTGAAGTAATTTTTGGCTTTTTGAAAATGCTTAATTGCAGAATCATTTTGTTTATTAAAATGACTTTCTTGATTGCCAAGCATAACATTGAGTTTACCTTTTAAAAAGTCGTTATCAATGTTTTCAAGTAATTTTAGTCCATTTAAATATATTGGAATGCATGGCTTATTTTCAATAAAGGACTTAGTTGTATATTTATAATAATCATAAACCACCTGGTCACTTGGAGTTTTTATATAATTACTGTATATATTATTGTATTGGTTCAATACATCATAAGATTTTCTTTTATAAAATAAATACTTCAATATTTTATTCAAAGAATATTTAACTAATATGCTATCGTTTTGGTGTTTTGAAAGCTCTACAGCTTTTTTGTACTTTTCAAAAATGATTGAATCTTTATTGATATAAAATTCATTATAGATATCTGCTTCTTTTATTTCATTTAACACAACTCCAAAATGGGATTCATCTTTACTTTTGGTTTGGTCAACTAGACTATCTTTTATTCCGTAATAGAATGCATCGAGATGCCAAATTAAGTTCTTACGTTCTTGAGATTCTGGTATTGTTTTAATTTTATCATAAGCTTTTTCAATATTGTTGTATAAAAGGTACTCAAGTGTTTGATGTAACTTTTGAGTGTTTTGAGAGTCACAAGCTACACTGTACATTAGAACTGAAATTAGTAAGATGAGTCTCATCAAACTAATTGATATCAACAATTTTTCCAAAGCATATGAATGGTGGGTAAATACCTTCGGCTGGAGTTACTATTCGTGGATCATCATCAGACGTTATTCTAATATTAAAATCATCTCCAATTTCAAATTCGAAACTAGTATTTAGATCTGCGTGATTGGGTGTTCCATTTTCATGGTATTTATTTATTTTATACTCAATATTATGCCCGTTTGAATCTTTCAGATAGCTAACACTCTCAATTTTCCAGCGGTTACATTTACCTACTTCTAATAATTCAAAATCAATCTTAGAAATCTTTTTTGAGTTGTTTTCATCTAGATATATTTGCCCAAGAATTCCATAACTATTCAATATATCATATTGAAAAGGTTGAAAATTGGAAGTGTCTGCACTATTGATTTTAAAAGTTAAATCACTGTTTAAAGGCATGTTTATTTCTCTGACTTCTTCACCTTTACAAGGTTCACAATACGTGCAATCAGTTTGAGTGTCGTCGCATTCTACATTACATAATTTGTAACCTAAATAAAGGGAAATAATGACTAATGCAATTGTAATTAGTAACATTTTTGATTTCATAAGGATCGAATTTAGTTGGTATTTGATATCAAAGATGCGAAATAGGAAAACATCATAACATACCCAATTCTAGGTATATCAACCTAATTTACTGAAAAATGTAGTATTTACAGGGGAAATAGGAAAGAAATAATATAAAAACAGAGAGTTGCTTTAAACAAAAATTGATTTAATTGTAGCAATCATAGCTAAAAAAGAAACAAAAGCAATTAAAATCCAGATACTACCTTTGTAATATTTTTTATGGATCTTGATATCTTTTCTATATGCAAAAAAAATAATTACAATAAATGCAATTGCAAATAAAATCCCAAAAATCAATTGACCATTACTAAACATATAGCTATTTTTATACAAAAATAAATAATACGACTGCAAATTTCACATAAATCACGTTAATGTTTGTGAATTTTGTAATTTAAATGGTAACATAATAAGGCATAGATATTTAATTTTAAAAAAAATAGAATCAAAAAATGAAAAACAAAATAGAAGCAGTAAAAGCATTTCATACGGCATTTAAAATTGGTCATAGAGAAACACCAAAAGCGAGTTTGGGTATTGATAAAAACATGTTGCGCTATAAATTGATGCGAGAGGAAAATGAAGAATACCTTGAGGCCGCAAATAATGATGATTTAGTTGAGGTTGCTGACGCGTTAGGTGATATGCTCTATATTTTATGTGGCACCATCATTGAACATGGTTTGCAATATAAAATTGAAGAAGTTTTTGATGAGATTCAACGTAGTAATATGAGTAAACTTGGTGAAGATGGAGAACCTATTTATAGAGCAGATGGAAAAGTATTAAAAGGACCAAACTACTTTAAGCCAAAGATTCAAGAGATTTTAGAGTCATAAAAAAAGCAGCCAATTGGCTGCTTTTTTATTATATTTCATACCTCCAACCATGTTTGTCCTCGGCAAGATTATGCTGTATGTTTAGCATTTTTTGTTTTAGAATGCTTGAATAAGAATGTTCATTTATTTCGGGCAGATTGTAAATAGTGTTTTGATATTCGAAATCTGAAATCGGACTAATAACAGCTGCTGTTCCAGCACCAAAAATTTCCTTTAAGCTACCATTTTTAGATGCTTCAACGATTTCTTGAACCTTAATTGGTCGTACTTCACATTTTATTGCGTTGTCATCTGCCAATTGAATTAAACTTTTTCGTGTTACACCATCCAAAATACGGTCACTAGTAGGCGCTGTAATTAAGGTGTCTCCAATTCTAAAAAACACATTCATAGTTCCTGCTTCTTCTAAAAATGTATGTGTATCAGCATCTGTCCAAATCACTTGTTGAAAGCCTTTATTTTGAGCTAAACTTGTTGGATAGAATTGTGCTGCATAATTTCCGGCTGCTTTTGCAAAACCAACACCTCCATTTGCAGAACGGCTATATTCTTCGGCAATTAATACCTTTACAGTTCCTTTGTAATATGCTTTTGCAGGTGAGCAAATAATCATAAATCGATAGTTGTCTGAAGGTGCTGCAGCAATTGCAGAATCTGTAGCAATTACAAATGGTCGAATGTATAAAGAGTTGCCTTCTCCACTTTTTACCCAAGCTTTATCAAGGTTTAATAAGGTTGTAAGACCTTCAAAGAAATAGTTTTTTGGAAACTCAGGAATTGCTAATCGCTTAGCCGATTTATTTATTCGTGCAAAGTTTTCATCTGGTCTAAATAAAAACACATCTCCATGATCGTCTTTATAAGCTTTCATGCCTTCAAAAACTGCCTGACCATAATGAAATACCCGAGCTGATGGATCAATACTCATTGGACCATAAGGTTCAATTTTTGGTTGTTGCCATTCGCCATCAATATAATCACAGTAAAACATATGATCTGTAAATACGCGACCAAATGTAAGGTTGTCAAAATCTACATCATGAATCTTAGTGTTTTTTGATTTTACTATATCGATTTCGTGAGTTGAAACTTTAGTCATTTTTTTGTATAAATTTGATTATGCAAAATTAGTCATTTCAGCTTAAAAAAACGCATAAAAATCAGCTAAAAAATATGTACCTTTGTATTACAAATAATTATTTTAAAATCACACCAATTATGAAACGTATTTTTTTACTATTAATGCTTGCTGTTTTTGTTTTTTCTTGTAAAAATGAAAATAAACAAACTGAAAAACATATAGATGTCGCTCAAGATATGCCTGATACAGAAGCTGTTTCTTATAGCTCTTTTGGAAAAGAGATTAACGATACTGATGCTCTTTCATCTAAAAAAATGGCTGCTAAATTTGAAAGTATGACTATTGGAGATTCTATAAATACCAAAATGATTGCAAAAGTTGATGAAGTGTGTCAAGCAAAAGGATGTTGGATGAAAGTAGATCTTGGGAACGGAGAGCAAGCAATGGTGAAATTTAAAGATTATGGATTTTTTATGCCAATGGACATTGCAGGTAAAGACGTTGTATTAAATGGTAAAGCTTTTGTAAATGAAGTTCCTGTTGATGAACAACGTCACTACGCTGAAGATGCTGGAAAATCAGCTGAAGAAATTGCAAAAATCACTGAGCCTAAAAAGACATTCTCATTTGTTGCAGATGGTGTCTTGTTAAAAGAGGAGTAATGCTAAAACACGTTAGTTACATATTTTTAATTGCTTTAGTTTTTAGTTGTAATTCTTCAGGTAAATCAGATGAAACTGAAAAAAAGGTTAGTATAGTTGATGGCACAGAACGTTATGATGTGTATCAAGGTTCTGAAATGGCGAATTTAATGAGAGGCATGCATGCTTTTAATTTACAGCTGAAAAAAGAAGTTGAAAATGGAAAGGTTGTTACCGAATTTCCAGAAGAGTTTTTGAAAATTCATACTGCTGAATTCACGAAAGCAAAGTCAAGAAACCAAACCTTCGACCATTATTCAGGGAAATTTATTGAAGCTCAGAAAATGATTTTTGTTCAAGATTCTACCATACCACTTTCTGAACGCTATAATAATGCAATTAACTTATGCTTGTCTTGTCATCAAACTGAATGTACAGGACCAATTCCTAAGATTAAAAAATTGCTGATTAAATAACCATTGTGCAACGAAAAATAATTACCACTGCAGACGGTTCTAAAACCATTCAAATTGAAGACTGGAATGAACAATATCATTCTGTGCATGGTGCAATCCAAGAAGCAAACCACGTATATATAAAACAGGGTTTGCTTTTTTTTTATAATGAACATATTTTAGGCGTTTCTGAAACCATTTGTCATTCTGAACCGAATTCAGAATCTCATCCAATCTCAATCTTAGAAATAGGTTTTGGCACTGGCTTAAATGCTATTCTAACGTTATTAGTTTCTGAAGAACTCAAGCTAAATATTAACTACTGTGGAGTTGAAGCGTATCCCGTTTCTACTGAGGAATTGTCGCAACTTAATTATGCTGAAGCATTAAAAATTCAGAGTAGCGCTTTTGTAGATATTCATAAGTCAGATTGGGAAACATCGCATAAAGTTACCAAACAATTTCGGTTGACTAAACAGCAGAAGTTTTTTAACGATATTGTTGATGTTAACTGTTATGATGTCATTTATTTTGATGCTTTTGGCGCACGTGTACAACCAGAATTATGGACAGAAGTCATATTCAAAAAAATGTATGATGCGCTAAAACCAAATGGTGTTTTAGTCACCTATTCAGCTAAAGGAAGTGTGAAACGAGCGCTAAGAGCTGTGGGTTTTTCTATCAAACGTCTCGAAGGTCCTCCTGGAAAACGACACATGCTTAGAGCCATTAAAAGTTAAACCATTCCCAAATATTTAGTTCTTATATTTGAGTATCATTATCTTTGTAGTATCATGAAAATAGTATTAATTACAGGTGCTACAGGATTAATCGGACAAGAAATTGTTAGAGTTTGTCATGAAAAAAACTGGACGGTTCATTACTTAACGACGTCAAGACAAAAACTTAACAATCATGACGCATATAAAGGGTTTTATTGGAATCCTAAAACGAATGAAATTGATAGCTCTTGTTTTGAAGGTGTTGATACTATCATAAATTTAGTTGGAGCTTCTATTTCAAAAAGATGGACTCCAGATTACAAAAATGAAATTATCAAAAGTAGAACAGCAACTGCAAAGTTGCTATTTGACACCATTAAAACTAATAATTTTCCTATAGAACAGATTGTTTCTGCAAGTGCAATTGGTATGTATCCAAGTTCTCAAACCAATTACTATGAAGAAGATTTTGAACCCATTTCAACATCGTTTTTAGGTCATGTAGTCGATAAATGGGAAGACGCAATTGACCAATTTTCTTCTCTAGGAATTATAGTTTCAAAAATTAGAATTGGTTTAGTGCTTTCAGAAGATGGAGGAGCGCTTCCCGAAATTATAAAACCAATGCGCTTTTGCGCTGGTGCAGCTTTTGGAAATGGACAGCAATGGCAGTCATGGATTCATATTGAAGATTTATCAGCATTATTTGTCTATGTGGCAGATAATCGTCTTGATGGTATTTTTAATGGCGTGTCACCAAATCCAGTGAGTAATTCAGAACTTACAAAAATAGCAGCTAAAGTTTTAAAGAAACCACTTGTTTTACCTAACATACCAAAATTTGTTATGAAACTAATTTTAGGCGACATGCATATATTGTTATTTGAAAGTCAACGCGTAAGTTCGCAAAAGATTGAAGAGGCTGGTTTTAACTTTACACACCATCATTTAGAACCAGCTCTTGAAGATTTGTTAGGCTAACAAAATATTATTTAGATTCGATATTTAAAAGAGCTTCTATTTTAGAAAGCCTAGTTTTTAAATCTTCTATTTCTTTTTGTTGCTCTTGTAAAGCCTTAACAAGATGAGGTACTAAACCTACATAACTAACAGATTTGAATTCTACTTTATCAGAAGTTTTAATATTCTCACCTTTATCATTTTCGCTGTATGCTTCCGGATGAATTGTATTTGTAACGAGCATTGGAAATTCAACTTCTAACTCTTCAGCAATAAAGCCAGTCTGTAAACCTTCTGGCAGATTCATAAAATCATACTCAGTGGTTCTGTAATTATAGCTTTTCACATCAAGCTTCATTAATTTTTTTATAACAGCATCTGCAGGTGTAATATTTCTTTTTAAAAATCGTGCTGACGGATTTGTCAAGATACCAGATACATACACATCACCCAAAAAATAACCAGCATCTCCATTTGCTGCATCTACATTTGCGTAAACACCATAATGAGTCCCTCCAGAACCAGTAAACCTATTGTAACAACCATATTTATTTCCGGTTCCTGCACCTGATATCCAGTTGTATGAAGCGTAATGTCTGCCATTTCCATTAGTATCAATTCGACTAAATGTACCACGTTGTTCTCCAGAAGATGCTCCTGTTATGTAGTGAGAAGCTGCAAAATGACTTCCAGAACCAGTATTACTTATTTCTACATCGCTTCCAACTTGTGGTCCAGTTCCAGTACCACCTAACACAACTCTAGAACCCAAATGTATTCCATTACCAGAATTATTCATTAATGTTTGAATACCATAGTGAATGCCATCTCCATCGTGAAAAAACGAATTGTATACTCCCGTTTGATTTCCTGTTCCAGAGCCATAAAACAAATTATATAACCCAGTAGCAGATCCAGTACTTGTATTACCTGTTGCTATATATCGAGTACCAATACTCGCTCCAGTTGAATTACCTGAAATATCTATATTAATGGCTCTTCTACCAGCTATAGTTGCTATATCTAACGGATAACTTGCGGTGTTTTTTCCAATGGCAACATTGCCTTGCGTATAAATATCATCATTTATGCTAGTTGGAGCTATAGTTGTACTTTCAGTATACCAATCATGATCTCCAGAACTAGCTCCACTAGAAAGCGCTACCCAAGAAGATCCTGTATTATCCCAATAGTAAAATCCTTTTCCAGGAGTTACATCTCCCGTAAGATAAACCATCATGCCATCTTGAAGCGCTGTTGGGCTTGTTGAAGGAAACTCATCTATTTTTGGTATGAGGATACCATCAGTATTTGCTGGTGCACTTTCATTAGATGATCGTATATCTAATTGTGCATTAGGACTTGTAGTACCAATTCCTACTTGAGCAAAAGTTGTGCCTGTGAAAATTAAAAATAATAGAATGTGAATATGCGTTTTCATGTATTACGGTATTGATTGGTAACAGTAAGTTCTTCATTGGTAGTTAAATAATCAAAAAAATGTCGCGAACTAAGTATTCATGGTATTGAAATCTATTATTTGTGGTATGAACAACATTACGTTTACCTTTGATGCCTTTTTGTAAGAGACTCATGTCTGTATTTTATGCATTCATGTCATTTTTTTGGTATATATTCATATTTTCAATTTCTTAGATTTATTAATTCAAAGTGAATGAGAATTATTGCAGTTATACTGTTTTGCCTTTTTAACACTAACCTTTGTGCTCAATCTTTTCAAATTGAAGCAATTGAAAGTGCTTTGGCTAATAGTATTTCTGAAAGTGAAGAGCGTTATAAATTGACTGTAGAATTAGGACAAATGCTACGACCTTATGATTCTGAAGTTGAAAAAAAAGGCTATCCAACTGAATATTTCGATTACATTAATGATGCTTTAATTTGGTCAAATAAAAACGGAAGTCTAAAACAAATAGCAGCAGCTAAGCGCTTTGAAATAGATTATTATTTATCGCATAGAGAAATAGTTAAGTTCATAGCCCTTGCAAACGAAATGATTACTAAAGATTCATTTGCAACACTACAAGACAAGCATTTTATATATACATATCTTTGTTTTGAATATTATTCAGCTGGATATTTAACGAATTACATTGAGTTAATTCCGGAAAAATACAGAATTCTAAAAGCCTTAAATAAAGAACCTGAAGCTTCACAAAACGAATTTAGCGATATAGCTTCTGCATATTATGCTATGAGCCAGTATGAAAGAGCAAGAGCCTATTATAAAAAAGCAATTGTTTCAGTAAAAGAAAAAAACAGACCATTTTTTAAAGCGAGTATAAATAATAATATCGGACTTTCATTTTCTAGAGAAGAACAAGCAGATAGTGCAGAGGTCTATTTTAAAAAAGCACTACAATTAGTGTCTATTTCAAATGTTAAACAAGAAGGCTTTAAACCAAACTATAATGAGCATTTTAAAAATGTTATTAACTTAAATATCGCTGAATTAGAATTAAATAAAAACAATTATAATAATGCTATAAACGCATTAAAAAAAGAATCAATTTCGGCACTTGATTTAGGAGAAATAAACCTCTACATTGAGGCGAATAATACTTTATCACATATTTATTTTTTAAAAAAAGAATACCTTAAAGCTTTGTTTTATATCAATAAGGCAAGAGAAGCAATTCCTTATAAACAGTTTACTACATTATTGATTAGTAATTTACAATTAGAAAGTAAAATTCTACTTGCATTAGATAAACAAGAGGAGAGTGAAAAGGTCTACAATAAGATGAATCATTTGCAGGATTCTATTGCAATTAATAAAACCAAAAGAAGCTCTGAAATAGCAGCTATTTTATATGAGAAAAATAAAAATGATTTAGAGATTCAAATCCAAAAATTGAAACTATTAGAAAAGAATAACAAAATTTCTAGCCAAAAGCAACAACAAATTTTTTACTTACTTTTTATAGTAACACTGTTACTTTTATTGTTTATGTTATATGCTTTTTTAAGAAAAACGAAAATACAAAAAGCTGAAATTGAAACACAAAAATTAGCAGTAGATCAATCTTTAATAGAAAAAGAAATATTATTAAAAGAAGTACATCATCGTGTAAAAAACAACCTTCAAGTAGTATCGAGCTTACTTAGCAAACAAGCTAAAACTTCAAATGATGAATCTGTAAAAAAACTAATGGATGATGGTCAAAATAGAATTAATGCTATGGCAATGATTCATCAGCAATTATATAAAACTGAGAATCTTGAGCGTATTAATTTAAAAGAATATACAACTTTATTAGTTGATAATATTTCAGACTACACTGAGTTTAAAGCCAATATTAAAATTGATATCCCTGAAACTACATTTCATGTTGACGTTGCTGTTCCATATGGGCTTATTTTAAACGAATTATTGAGCAATAGTTTTCAGTATGGTTTTAAAGGAAAAAAGAGTGGAACAATAAATATAACAATCACTAAGTTAGAAGAGCATACTTACCTATTATGTGTTGAAGATAATGGAATTGGGCTTCCTAGTAATATGGAAGAAAAATCAAAAAAAACTTATGGTTTAAGTCTAATTAAAGGCCTTGCTTGGCAATTAAGAGGCAATGTGAAATATTATAATAAAAAACCAGAAGGATGTGCTTTTGAAATAACGTTTAGTGATAACCTAAAGGAAAACGTATGAGTGAAACCATTAGTGTGTTAATTGTTGAAGATGAATTTTTAACAGTTGATGCTATAAAAGACAATTTAGAAGACGTAGGTTATAGAATTTCTGGTATAGCAAGAGATGCAAAAGAAGCGTTATCAATTTTAGATGAAGGAGAAACTGATATTGCTATTTTAGATATGAATATACAAGGGGCTAGAGATGGAATATGGCTAGCAAAACGAATAAAAGAATCTTATAAAATTCCATTTATATTTTTAACAGCCTATAGTGATAAGAAAACTGTAAAAAGTGCTGTGGAAACTCAACCTTTTGGATATTTAATAAAACCATTCAAGAAAATGGATTTATTTACATCTATTGAAGTCGCGCTTAGAAATTTTGTTGATTTTCAATTCAACACCGAATTAGATATACAATCTACCATTAAAGAAAAGCCCTTAGCTATTGAAGATTATATTTTTATAAAAGAGAAAAATATCTATAAGAAAATTGCAATGAAAGATATACTCTATATAAAATCAGAATTAAAGTATATAGAGGTTTACGTCGGAACTAAAAAATACTTATTACGTTATGGACTTTCAGAGTTTTTAAAAACCTTACCTGAAAATCATTTTATTCAAGTACATCGTTCATATATAGTTAATAAAAATGCAGTAGATCAAATAGGTATAAATTATTTAGTCATAAAAGAGAACGAAATCCCATTTAGTAATCAGCGAAAAGAGGAAATTATTAAGATGTTTCATTTTTTATAAGAATACAAAAAAACCACTCTTAAAAAGAATGGCCTTTTCAATATTAAAGTACTAACGTTTAAGCCTTTTTAGCTTTAATACGTATTTTTAATTCAAAATCGTCATTTATAAATTTATCTCCTAAACCTTCAAAGATAGATTTTGAACCATAATTTACATTCCATTTTGTTCTGTCAATTTTAAAAGGTTCACTTTCAATTGTCATTTCATCTCCATTATTAGTAATATTTACTGGGAAAGAAATATTATGCTTTTGACCTTTAATGTCTAAGTTTCCAGATAATCTTGTTTTTCCTGCTGCTAAAGATTCAGTTCCTGTAATTTCAAAAGCAGCAGTAGGGAATTTTTTAACATCAAAGAAATGATTCTCTTTTCCTTCAACAGTCCCTTTTAAATGTGCTTCAAGATCTTCTTTGCCATCACCAGATTCCATATCTGTAACAGTAATACTATTCATGTCTATTAAAAATGTACCACTTTGAAGTTTGCCGTCATCAGTTTTAAATACACCATTGTCAAGGCTTATTGTCCCACTATGAGTTCCTGTTGGCTTAAATCCGATCCACTCAATCGTAGATTCAGAAACGTTAACAGTAAATTTTTCAGAAGTACTCTTGCTTATTGCAGCAGCTTCAGCGTCACTAGTATTAGCTTCTTTAGCATTATCTTTGCATCCAGTAATTGAAAGAGTAAAAATCAGTGATAATGTAAGATATAATGTTTTCTTAATCATTTAAAATAGTTTTAGTGTTATTATGAATTCAAAAATAATGATTTCTGAAGAGACCTCAAATGATTAATTTTTTTGATGACATTTTGACATTTTAATAATAATGGCAGTACTTTTGCAAATCCTAAATCGAAGATTTATAAAAATGACCAAATAATGGGTAAAAAGGATAAAAGTGAAACTATAAAAGATACTGAAGTTAATGAAACTTCAAATCAAGATACACAAGTAGAAGAGATTTCTGTGGAAGAACAATTAAAAGAAGAACTTGCTAAAGAAAAAGATAAGTTTTTGCGTTTGTTTGCAGAGTTTGAAAATTATAAGAGACGAACGTCGAAAGAACGTATTGATTTATTTAAAACAGCAAGCGAAGATGTCATGTTGGCAATGCTTCCGGTTTTAGATGATTTTGAACGCGCTTTAGCACATATTGAAGACGATAAAGAAGCTGAAGAACTTAGAAAAGGCGTGCTTTTAATTTATAATAAACTGTTGACGACTTTGAATCAAAAAGGTTTAGAGAAGTTAGAAGTTAATGCTGGTGATGTATTTGATGCAGATATTCATGAGGCTATTACTCAAATTCCTGCGCCAACTGATGATCTTAAAGGTAAAATTGTAGATGTTGTAGAAAAGGGATATAAGTTAGGAGAGAAAGTAATTCGTTTTCCAAAAGTGGTTATCGGACAATAAAATATTAATTAAAAAGACACCTGTTTTTTAATATTAAGAATAGATAAAACAATATGGCAAAAAGAGATTATTACGAGATATTAGGTATAGATAAAAATGCTTCTGCAGCTGAAATTAAGAAAGCTTATCGTAAGATGGCAATTAAATTTCATCCAGATAAAAATCCAGATGACAAAGATGCTGAAGCAAAATTCAAAGAAGCAGCTGAGGCCTATGAAATATTGAGTAATGCTGACAAAAAAGCAAAATACGATCAATTTGGTCATCAAGCTTTTGATGGAGCTGGAGGCTTTGGTGGTGGAGGCGGAATGAATATGGATGACATATTCAGTCAGTTTGGAGATATTTTTGGTGGTGGCTTTGGAGGTGGAGGTTTCTCTGGCTTTGGAGGCGGTTTTGGTGGAGGTCAAAGACGAGTAAAAGGAAGTAATCTTCGTATTCGTGTTACACTTACCTTAGAAGAGATTGCTAATGGTGTTGAAAAGAAAATTAAAGTAAAACGAAAAATTCAAGCATCTGGAACTACTTATAAAACCTGTAGTACCTGTAATGGTGCTGGTCAAGTTACTAGAGTTACAAATACTATTTTAGGAAGAATGCAAACAGCAGCTGCCTGCCCAACTTGTGGTGGAGCTGGACAAAGTATTGACAAAAAACCTAGTGATGCAGATGCTCAAGGCCTTAAAGTTCAAGAAGAAACTGTTTCTGTAAAGATTCCCGCTGGTGTTGTTGATGGTATGCAATTAAAAGTCACTGGTAAAGGTAATGATGCTCCAGGAAATGGTATTTCTGGAGATTTATTAGTAGTTATAGAAGAGAAAGAACATGACACGCTTAAGCGCGAAGGAGATAATCTACATTATGATCTTTATATTAGCCTTCCTGATGCTGTTTTAGGGACTTCAAAAGAAATTGATACAGTTACAGGTAAAGTTAGAATTAAAGTAGAAGCTGGTGTGCAATCTGGAAAGATTTTACGTCTACGTGGAAAAGGGATTTCTAGCATCAATGGATATGGTACTGGAGATTTATTAGTACATGTGAATGTATGGACACCAAAAACACTAAATAAGGAGCAAAAACAATTTTTTGAAAGTATGAAAAATGATGAACACTTCAATCCTAAACCAGAGAGTAGTGATAAATCTTTTTTTGAAAAAGTTAAAGATATGTTTTCTTAAAAAACTGTTATTTACAAAAAAAAAACTATATTTGATTATCACTAATTTATTTTAGTGGTAATTTTTCTTTTTCATAGCAATTTTTTCCCATCCTTAATTTATTAAGGGTGGGTTTTGTTTTTCAAGTCATTTTTAGTGAGTTGATTAGCGACTTTTTAACTTTTTTAATATTTTTATATTCAAGTGATTTTATTAAAAATAATTAGGTATAAGCCTTATTCATCATTAACATTTTTATCTTTACACGTTATAATATTTAATTTTTCAATTTATAGTTATGAATAACCTCTTAGTTGCCGATTCAGTGTCTAAAAACTTTGGAGATTTTAGAGCGCTAAACGCTGTCTCAGTATCTGTGCCCAAAGGAAGTATTTTCGGGTTGCTAGGACCTAATGGAGCTGGTAAAACTACCCTTATTCGTATTATCAATCAAATTACAATGCCAGATTCTGGTCAAGTGTTATTAGATGGTCAACCGTTACAACCTGAAGACATTCAAAATATTGGTTATTTACCTGAAGAACGTGGCTTATACAAATCAATGAAAGTTGGTGAGCAAGTTTTGTATTTGGCACAACTTAAAGGCTTAACAAAACAAGAAGCAAAAAAACGATTAAAATATTGGTTTGAAAAGTTAGAAATAGGAGATTGGTGGAATAAGAAAATTCAAGAACTTAGTAAAGGACAAGCACAAAAAATTCAGTTTATTGTTACAGTCTTACATCAGCCAAAATTATTAATTTTTGATGAGCCTTTTTCAGGTTTTGATCCTATTAATGCTAATTTAATTAAGGATGAAATTCTTCAGCTAAGAGATGAAGGTGCAACAGTGATATTTTCTACCCATAGAATGGAGTCTGTAGAAGAACTTTGCGATCATATTGCTTTAATTCATAAGTCAAATAAAATTTTAGACGGAAAGTTAACAGACATTAAACGTCAATATAAAACGAATACTTTTGAAGTCGGTCTTCAAACAAATACTATTGAGAACGTTTCAAATGCCATTAAAGATAAATTTGAAGTGTTGCCAGCAACATTTAGAAATTTAAATGATGATGTTAAAATGAATATTAAATTAAATGCTAACGATTCGTCTAACGATTTGTTATCATTTTTAACATCTAAAGCAGAAGTGCACCACTTTACTGAAGTGATTCCTAGCGCAAGCGATATTTTTATTCAAACGGTCAAAAACAATTAAGATGAATCATTTGCCACTTATTATAAAAAGAGAATACCTAACTAAGGTTAAAAACAAATCATTCATCATAATGACGTTTGTAAGTCCATTAATTATGGTGGCGTTATTTGTGGTTGTTGGTTATTTAGCTCAATTAAATAACGATAAAGAACGCACTATTGCCATTTTGGATGAAACAGGCATGTTGAGTGATGAGTTTAAAAACACTGAACATACAACTTACACCATTTTAACAAAGGATACCAATTTAGAAACTGCCAAAGAGCTTACAAAAGCCAAAGAGGATTTTGGATTACTATATATCGAAAAAAGCACTGATACAACAAACATTTACTCAAGTGTTCAGTTCTTCTCAGATGAGTCACCTTCTGTTGGGATCATGAATAGTTTAGAAGAGAAAATTGAAAAGAAATTAGAAGGCACTAAATTAGTTAAAAACGGAGTGGATATAGAACAAATAGAAGCTTCTAAGACAAATATAACGATTGCTCAAGAAACATTTTCAGGTGAAAAAACATCTAAGCTTGATAGTTGGTTGAAACTTATTTTTGGAGGTGCAGCAGGTTACTTATTGTTCATGTTTATTATCATTTATGGAAATATGATTATGCGTAGCGTCATTGAAGAAAAAACAAGTAGAATTATTGAAATCATAATTTCGTCAGTAAAACCTATTCAATTAATGATGGGCAAAATTATTGGGACATCATTAGCAGGCATTACGCAATTTGCTATTTGGGTAGTTTTGGGTAGCGTTTTAATGTTGGCAGGATCTGCAGTTCTTGGTATTAATTTGGCAGAAATACAAACACCACAGCAAGAAATGGTGACCGAAGTGATGCAAAATCCTGATTTTGCGAATGATGTCCAAATGGGATTACAATCCTTTTTAAATCTACCAATTGCCAATCTCGTCTTCGCATTCATGTTCTTCTTCATTGGAGGATTTCTATTGTATAGCTCATTATATGCAGCAGTAGGTGCAGCTGTAGATAATGAAACTGATACGCAACAGTTTATGATGCCAATCCTAATGCCTTTAATTTTAGCTGTATATGTTGGTATTTTTACAGTAATTGAAGATCCTCATGGAACCGTATCTACAGTGTTTTCATTTATTCCGTTTACGTCTCCAGTTGTGATGTTAATGCGTATTCCATTTGGAGTGCCTATTTGGCAACAAGTAGTATCCTTTTTAATTTTAGTTGGTACATTTGTGTTTACAGTTTGGTTTGCAGCCAAAATTTATCGAGTAGGTATTTTGATGTATGGTAAAAAACCTAGTTATAAAGAACTATTTAAATGGATTAAATATTAATTGTGACACAGAAATTATCTAATATCGAACATAAGATTACCGAAAGTTCTGCTTGGCAAAAAGTAAAAGATTTTCTGAACCTCCATTTAGATATTACTGAGAATATAAGCATATCAATCTTGGATATCTTAATCATAATCACAGTAATATTCATAACCACAATTGTTTTAAGACTTTTGCTTAAAGCGTTTACAAGACATTTGCCTAATGAAGAAAAAGGGAAGTTTAATGTCGTATTTAGTTATTTTAGATGGCTTATTTATGTTGTTATTTTATTGATAACATTACATACAGTAGGCGTTGATGTTACAGCTGTTTTTGCTGCATCAGCAGCATTACTTATAGGTATTGGTTTAGCATTACAAACTTTATTTCAAGATATAATTTCAGGAGTATTTATTTTAATTGATCAATCTGTTCATGTTGGAGATATTATCGAATTAGATGGTAAAATTGGCAGAGTAGAAGAAATTAAATTAAGAACGACAAGAGCAACTACTGCAGATAATAAAGTGTTAGTAATACCAAATCATCTTTATTTAACCAATAGTCTCTATAATTGGACTCAAAATGGAACAACAACAAGAGAAGGTGTAGCTGTAGGTGTAGCATATGGAAGTGATGTCGAGTTAGTGAAGGCATTATTGATGCAAGCAGCTAACGAACATCCAAAAGTATTAGCAAAAGCAGAAACTAGAGTTTTGTTTACAGATTTTGGCGAGAGTTCATTAAATTTTAAAGTAGTTTTTACATTAAACGATAGTTTTAATGCACGCTTTCCTCAAAGTGATATTCGATTCAAAATCGATAAGTTATTTAGAGAGAACAATATTTCAATCCCATTTCCTCAGAGAGATATTCATATCAAACAGCAACCAAAATAATTCAATTTATTTAAGAATAAGATTTAATTTAAAATATAGTTATGTCAAAGATTTTAGTGATAGAAGATGAAGCGGCAATTCGAAGAGTTTTAGTAAAAATACTGTCTGAAGAAAGTGATAGCTACCAAGTTGAAGAAGCCGAAGATGGCCTTGTTGGTATTGAAAAAATTAAGAAAGAAGATTACGATTTAGTGCTCTGTGACATAAAAATGCCAAAGATGGATGGTGTTGAGGTTTTAGAAGCTGTCAAAAAAATTAAACCTGAAATTCCAATGGTCATGATTTCTGGTCATGGAGATCTTGATACAGCTGTAAATACTATGCGTTTAGGAGCTTTCGATTATATTTCTAAACCACCAGATTTAAACAGGTTGCTCAATACAGTTCGTATTGCATTAGACACAAAAACATTGGTTGTTGAGAATAAAATGCTCAAAAAGAAAGTCAGCAAGAAATACGAAATGATTGGTGATAGTGATGCTATTTCTCATATTAAGGATATGATTGAAAAAGTTTCTGCTACAGATGCTAGAGTATTAATTACTGGGCCAAATGGAACAGGTAAAGAACTTGTTGCACATTGGTTACACCAAAAAAGTGCACGTTCAAAAGGTCCTTTAATAGAAGTGAATTGTGCTGCTATTCCTTCAGAATTGATTGAAAGCGAATTGTTTGGTCATGTTAAAGGGGCTTTTACGAGTGCTGTTAAAGATCGAGCAGGTAAGTTTGAAGCTGCAAATTCTGGAACTATATTTCTTGATGAAATTGGAGATATGAGTTTGTCTGCTCAAGCGAAAGTATTGAGGGCTTTGCAAGAAAATAAAATTCAGCGTGTTGGTAATGATAAGGATATTAAAGTTGATGTTCGTGTTGTTGCTGCGACTAATAAAGACTTAAAAAAGGAAATTTCTGAAGGTAGATTTAGAGAAGATTTATACCATAGATTAGCCGTAATTCTCATAAAAGTTCCAGCTTTAAATGACAGAAGAGAAGATATTCCGTTGTTGATTAACCATTTTACATCTAAAATAGCTACAGAACAAGGGACAGCTAAAAAAGAGTTTTCTGATAAAGCCATTAAATTACTCCAAGATTATGATTGGACTGGCAATATTCGTGAATTGCGCAATGTTGTAGAACGTCTTATTATTTTGGGTGGAATTGAAGTAAGTGAAAAGGACGTGAAGTTATTCGCATCAAAATAAAGGGTTATGAAAGAGATTAAGATTAATGAGTTTAAGGTAACCGAAAATATTCAGTTAAGTAACATATCTACGACTTTCAATTTAGGAGCCAATAAAAATACTGTAGAAGACGAATTAGAAGAGGTTCGTGAAAAACTTGGCGATTTTCAAAACACCATCTATGCACATGGTAAATATGCCATCTTAATTTGCATTCAAGGCATGGATACTGCTGGAAAAGACAGTATGATTAGAGAAGTGTTTAAAGATTTCAATACCAGAGGAATTGTAGTTCATAGCTTTAAAGTTCCAACCGAAAACGAACTAAATCACGATTATTTATGGCGACATTATATTGCACTTCCTGCACGAGGAAAGTTTAGTGTTTTTAATAGAACACATTATGAAAATGTATTAGTGACTCGAGTGCATCCAGGTTATATTTTAGGTGAAAATTTGCCTGATGTGAATTCTGTTGATGATATCAATGATGCATTTTGGGATCAACGTTTTAATCAGATTAACGATTTTGAAAAACACATTGCTGAAAATGGAACCATCATATTTAAATTTTTCCTTCATTTATCTAAAGAAGAACAAAAGAATCGATTATTACGTCGTTTAGAAAAACCGAATAAAAATTGGAAATTCTCTCCAGGCGATTTAAAAGAACGTAAACTTTGGGACAAATACCAAGACTGTTACGAAGATGCTTTAAATAGAACATCTAAACCTCATGCGCCTTGGTTTGCAATTCCTGCAGATGATAAACCAACAGCGCGTTATATTGTAGCTAAAATTTTATACGATACTCTAATTCAATATAAGGATATTGTTGAACCTGAGCTTGATGATGATATTAAAGCGAATCTTGATGTTTATATTAAACAACTTGAAAATGAATAGTTTTTTTATGATTTCTTTATAAATCCTCATTATTATAAGTAGTATATTTAGCTTCAATAAAAAATCTTACATGAAGCAATTAATCCTATTACTTTCTATTGTAATTACATGTCAACTTTCAGCACAAACTGATACAGAAAATCTAAAAAAAATATATGATAATTCGCTCACTAATGGTATGAGTTATCAATGGTTAGATCATTTGTCTAATCAAATTGGAGGACGACTTTCAGGATCTTTAAATGCCGAAATAGCTGTTCAATATACTAAAGAACAATTTGAAACTCTAGGTTTAGATAAAGTTTGGTTGCAACCAGTAATGGTACCACGTTGGATTAGAGGAGCTCCTGAATTTGCTTATATTGAAACGTCACCTGGAAAAACTACTAGCGTAAATATTTGCGCACTTGGCGGATCAATTGCTACACCAACTGGAGGCGTTAAAGCAAATCTTATTGAAGTTGAAACATACAAAGATCTTGAAGCCCTAGGTGAAACTAAAATTAAAGGTAAAATTGTATTTATTAACAGACCAATGCAAGCCAATTTAATCAATACGTTTGAAGCGTATGGTGGTTGTTCAAGTGAACGTTATAATGGCGCGAAAGAAGCTGCCAAATATGGTGCACTTGCTGTTATTGTACGTTCATTGAATTTGAGATTAGACGATTATCCACATACAGGTAGTATGAGTTATGGAGATTTGCCAAATTCACAGCGTATTCCTTCTGCTGCAATAAGTACAAACGATGCAGAATTGCTAAGTGGAATGATAGCTCTTAATAAGGATCTTAAATTTTACTTTAGTCAGAATTGTAAACAATTAGCAGATGTACAATCCTATAATGTGATTGGAGAAATTACTGGAAGCGAGTTTCCAAATGAAGTTATTGTGGTTGGTGGTCACCTTGATTCATGGGATTTAGGTGATGGTTCTCATGATGATGGAGCAGGAGTTGTGCAATCTATGGATGTATTACGCTTATTAAAAGAAAGTGGTATTCGTCCTAAACGAACCATTCGAGCAGTGTTATTTATGAATGAGGAAAATGGTTTACGTGGTGGTAAAAAGTATGCTGAAGTCGCTAAAAAGAAAGGTGAGAATCACATCTTTGCCTTAGAAAGTGATTCTGGTGGATTTACACCAAGAGGATTTAGTTTTCAATCTAGTGAAGCTATGTTGGCTAAAGTTCAAAGTTGGAGATCCTTATTCAAACCGTATTTAATTCATTATTTTGAAGCAGGTTACAGTGGAGCAGATATTGGTCCGTTGAAAAATGATAACATCGTTCTAGCTGGTTTACGTCCAGATTCGCAACGTTATTTTGATCATCATCATGCAGCAAATGACACCTTTGAACATGTGAATAAACGAGAATTAGAACTTGGTGCAGCATCAATGACAGCTTTGATTTATTTGATAGACAAGTATGGAACTGATACCATAACTAATGATACTGAATTGAAAGACTAAACAGGTTATTTTCCCTATAAGAATAGAATTTTAGAACCAAAATAAGATGAAACAAATTACACTTATTCTTGCTTTATTATTATCAATTGTTATTCAAGCACAAACTGAAGAGCAAGAACTTCCTTATTATGAAATTCCAGAATATTCCGAAACATTTACTGCTGGTACTGTAGCAGCAAGACTAGTTGATGCATTAGGATTTCGGTTTTATTGGGCTACAGAACATTTATCTGAACATGATTTGGGATATAAACCGAATGATTCAGTACGAACAACTGGAGAAACTGTGAAACACATCTATAATTTGTCTAAAACTATCGTTAATTCTACATTAAAAAAAGCTAATATTAGAGGTCAAAAGACTCCTGAAATGAGTTTTGAAGAACAACGTAGACAAACTCTTATCAACTTAAAAACAGCAGCAGATATTTTAAGACAAAGTGATGATATTTCACAATTTAAAATTATTTCTGGTAAACGTGAAACTCCGTTTTGGAATCAAATTAATGGGCCAATTGCTGATGCTATTTGGCATTGTGGACAGATTGCATCTTTCCGTAGAACTTCTGGGAATGCTATAAATCCTAAGGTGAATCATTTTTACGGAACAATAAAAGAGTAAGCTTAGCAGCAATTATTCGACAGTGTTATCGTCTTCATCTTTAGTTTCTTTTTGCATTTTGATATAGCCAGTTACTAGACGAACACCTAATCTTGCACAAAGAATTATGGCAATGACCATAACAATATCGAACCCACTCATAACATCACTTTTGAATACAACACCAAATTTAAAACATTGAATTCAGCTTAAAGTATTTTTAACAAGAATTGTGATTTATACTAATAATGTAAGTTCTATATAAGCTTTTGTTATTTTATACAAATAACCAATAAAACAATAAGTTGTCACCTTGAGCTCAGTCGAAAGGTCTTAGAATTTATAGTTTTTAATAGGTCTCGACTGCGCTCGACCTGACAGACATTATAGAATATCTATATTCAAATAAAAAACTGCTTATATAAGACTCAAGTTAATATGTTTAATTATTTCGGTTCAACAATCAAAAACACAGCAGTACTATCGCCAATATTTAAAACTTCATGCCATTCAATTTTGTCGTTATAAAATGAATAGCCAGAAGGTACATTCACTTCTCTAGTTCCAGTTGTGTCTTTAATTCTGAACTTACTTCCAGAAACCGTATAACCATAATGTGCATTATGATAATGACGTTCATGACCAACACCAGGAGGAAAGGTACATTTTAAGGTTCGTAATTTGTCGTTATCTTCTACAACTTCACAAATCACTTGATTGTTCCATCCTGCTTCATGAGGATCTGGCAGTTCTGGTTGGTTTTTACAATTCCATAACAGTAAAAAGAGACTAATTGAACTTATGATTTTAAAAGTAAATGTTGTATTTGATATGCGCATATAATTATTCTTTTAGCACTTTAATTTCTTTGTCGAGAGCTGTAATAAGTGACAAGATACTGCTCTCAACACGTTCTGCTCTATTTTTAACTGAGGAATTTTCAAAAGCTATGGCAGATACTACTTTAATAAATGCTTTATCTTTTTTTAGAATGCTAAAGTCTTCTTGTGAAATTTCATGCATCACATAATACGTTTGGTTTGCATCATAAGAAGGCGAGAAGTGTTCTATGAGTTTTGGTTCGCTATGTAAGGCATGAAATTGTATACGTTCTTCTTCATAACGTTTGTAATAGTTATAGAGTCTTTCATAATGTAGTGAAATATCATTTCTTAAGCTATCACTAGAAATGACACCAATGCCTTTAGAAACTAAAAGTCCGTAACCACTTGTATTCGGATCAAAATGTGGTGTTACTCTAAGTAAACCAGCAGTTATAAACAATTCTTCTGACGGAATTTCTTGAGTGTTAATATAAGTTTTTAAGGCATCACAAGCCGAATTGATATCTGCCATTATTGCAATATCTTCTTGAATTTCGTCTAAATCATGGTTTAGATTAGAGCGTATTTCTTCAATGATTTTTAATTCTAATTGATGTTCTTCTTGTTGTTTATTCCAAGTATTAATCTGCAAGGCGATGAGAATTCCAATGACTACAAGAATAATTTCACCAATAGCATATTTGAAATATTTAGAGGTTTTGTTTTCCATAATTAAGCTTTGTCTAATAGCCTGAAGAATTTAATCATACTACTGTTTTTTGTTCAATTCTTCATTTATTATCTTAATCGTAATGTTTATGAAATCTCGAGTGTTGAGATCGTTTATAACTATATAATCATGATTGTGTTTGTGATGCCACACTTGATTTTCAAACTCCATCAGGTCTTTTTCCGATAAATTGTATTCAAATGGCGATTTTTCTTTATAGTCTTCAAATAGTTTTTCTTATCAAATGGTAGCTTTTTTGTAAGTTCTCCATTAGCTAAAGGAAATCGTTTCATTAAAAATGGCATCAAGTTCATGGTATAATGATCAGATCTAAAAAGGATATCTTCTTCAGAATCTCTTAAAAGTGTAAGCCAATTACCCAATTGTGTGCGTAACGTGTCATTTTTTAGAATACTTATTTTTCCAGAATTAACAATTTCATCAGAAATCCCTGTTCGAGCATCGAAAGATTGAAATGTTCCAAGCGTAACCAGTAATTCATCAGTTAGTTTAGTGTCCTTGTCTATGGTGCCTGATCTAATCATTTGAGTAAGGCTAATGCAAGCTTGACTTACTTTTTCATTAACGATAAGTCCTTCTTCAAGCGTGCCTAAATTATATTGAAACTCATCTAATAGACCAATTAGTAATTCTTCTTCCTTTTTGTTTTCAATACGTTGTAGGTTCCAAGTGTTAATTTGTAATGCAATTAAAATTCCAATGACGACAAGTACAATTTCACCTATAGCATATTTGAAATATTTTGGGGTTTTACCTTCTGCTAAAAGGGTTTTACGAATATTTCGAAAGAGTTTAATCATAGTTGTAATTCTCGATTGGTTTCGATGATAATTCTATCTATAGTTTTCTCAAGATTTTTAAGTATTATTATATAATTTTTTATATCCCAAGCATGGGCATCCATTACATTTTCAAATTCAATATCCTGAAACATTTTGTAATTGGAATGTTTGAGTTTTGTTTTATTATGCCATTCCAGAATGCCATAACTATCGATATTTTTTAATGAAGCATGCTTTATTAAATAGGGTAACACGATACTCTGACTAATTTCATCTAATGTTTTATAATTTTCTTCGTTTTCTTCTAAATTGACAGACCAATCAAAAAGTTGTAATCGCAATGAATCTGAAGTAATTAAATTGAGCTTGCCAGAAGAAATAATATCTGAGACCACAGATTGACTTGGTTTATACGTCCAATAATCTATGCTTCGCGATATTAAACTATCCAGATTATATTTGTTTAGAACGTCTTCAGGTTCACCTACCAAATTCATAATATCTCTAATGTCTGATAAAATGCTTTCATAATTTTTAATGTACTTCTCAATACTTACTTTATTCTTTTTAAATTCTAAATTTAGGTTTTTAACGATTAGATGTTCATCTTGTTTATAGCCTAATTCCTGATTCCAATTGTTAATCTGCAGCGCGATTAAAATCCCAATAACCACAAGTATAATTTCTCCAACAGCATATTTAAAATACTTCGAAGTCTTGTTTTTCATAATTAAGTTTTGTCTAATATGTCTGAAAAATTTAATCATTGCTTTTCTTTTTCATTTTATTAATAAGCATAAAAAGAAGCGATAGTACTGCAATGAAAATTCCTGTACCAATGAGTTCTTCCGAAGACAAGTTAGAAAGAAAATAAATGATAATTCCTATAGATAATAAAGGAACAAAATTACCTCCAGGTATTTTAAAGTCTCCAGGTTCAGCCTTTTGAGTTTTTCGTAATTTAATAACAGAACAAGCAACGCCTAAATAGATCAATAGAATAGATGACGTTGCAAGAATAACCAATTGCTCAAAACTTCCTGTTGTAGCCAATATAAACGTTAACGCTGTATGTGTAATGATGGCAATATGAGGTGTGGCAAATTTTGAATGTACTTTTGATAATTTTTTAATTGGAATGACTCTATCTCTTGATAGTGCAAATAAAATCCGTGGTGAGTTTAATAAATCTCCACTAATAAGTCCGAACATAGATACTGCAGCACCAACTGTTAATAAAATATATCCAAAAGGACCCAATATAACTTTAGCAGTTTCAGCTAGAGGAGCTGCTTTATAATCGACTAAATTAGAACCTAAAACACCTTGACAAACCGTTTGAATAAGGATATACAAAATAACGACAGAGCCAATACTAATTAAAATGGCACGTGGAATGGTTCGCTTTGGATTTTTGATTTCGCCACCAACAATCAATCCTGTTTCGCAACCTAAAAACGCGAAAAATAAGATTAATGATGATTCTCCAAGCTGATTGATACTTGGTAAAGCTTCGATGTGTAGATTGTCAAATGAGATATGACTTAATCCAAAGAGGACTAAAATAAGTAACGGACTTACTTTTAAAATGGTATTAAGTTTTATCAAACCAATCCCTTGTTTGACACCTCTTATATTAATAAAAGCAAGACATAAATACATTAGAAACAGAAAGCTTGTACGAACCCAAGGTATTTCGAAAACAGGATTGATAGTTGCCAAGATATTTACAAGAGCAATAGCTACAGCTGCACTTGCAATCATATTGCTACCAGACGCAAAAATGCCAGCTATAAATCCAGCGTAGTCTCCAAAAGCGGTTTCAATATAGGTGTAAGGACCTCCAGTATTATTGACTTTACTACCTGCTTCAGCAAAACAGAGCACGACTAGTGCAATTAGAATTCCGCAAAAGATGTATGAAAATATACTTGCAACTCCCATGATTCCTGTAATAATTGCAGGTAAGGCAAAAATGCCTGCGCCAATCATGATGTTTACAATATTAGCTGATAAGCCAAATATACCAATACTACGTTTTAAGCCTTTGTCTTCATTCATTTTTAAGTGTTTTTAATTGTTTAGTAAAGGATATTGTCTAAAATGCGATTTAAGTTTTGTTCCATTTGCATAAATTTTCCATCACTGAAAAATATGTGGTGAGCTTCTTGACGAAATTTAGCGAGTTCCATATTAGTGTATTCATGTTGATGAATATTATCATCTATTTTCTCGAGTTGTTCGTCTTCAGTATCAGCTTTAAATTCGTTGTAGATTTTGTTAAATGTGTCTGTATCAACTTTCGATGTAATCATTTCAATTTCTAGATCTGTTTCTTCTGAATCTGCATTGGCACATAGAAGAAGGATGTAGATTTGAAGTTCTAATTTGGTCCATTGGTCAATTTTTGATGTCATAATAGTATTGATTGTTTGGTTAAAGGTCTGTTTTATTAAGATTTTAATGTATTGATTTCGTTGTCTATAGTTTTAATTAATGTCTCAAGTTTTATTATTGATCCGTTAAGCCATTTTAAGCGTAATAATCTAAAATTATAGAGTTCTACAGATGTGTTTTTAAAAGCTTCATTCTGTTTTAAATTTGATAAATTTATAGGAGTATTTACTGCTAGTTTAACATCTTCAAGCCATTTGTCGACGACAGGTGAAGTTTTGAAATTTTTTAATAATTCTTCCTGATAGTTAGGTAAATAATCTTCATAAAACATTTTTTCACGTCTATGAATATTTGCAAAGTCAAGTTCATACATTAAAGTAATTTGTAATCGAATCGAATCATTTGAAATAATGTTGTCATTACTGTTTTCAAGGTTTTTATAGGTTGTGTTGGCATTATTAAATATGTTAGTATTGCTAAAACTTTCAACCCAATATTTTAAAGAATCTGTGACTTGATTGCTTGTGTTTAAATGGTCAAGCATCTGTTGACCACTTTTATTACTGAGTAGCATTAATTCATGTATTTCAGTTATTTCTTTATAGTTTTCTCTAAGATCAACATTTAATTGGGTAAGTGTTTTTATCTCATTGGATTTGGTTTTTCGGTGTTCATTCCAAGTGTTGATTTGTACAGCAATTAAAATTCCAATGACAACTAGTAGTATTTCACCAATAGCATATTTGAAGTACTTTGAAGTCTTATTTTCCATAATTAAGGTTTGTCTGAAACGTCTAAAAACTTTTATCATTTAAGTTCACTATTAACGAGTTCTAGTATTTCTTTTTGCATGTCGTAAATTCCATTCAACTGACTTATAATCATTTTGTTATAATAGAACCTTTGAGCAATATAAGTTGCTAATAAATTTGAGTTGTTTACAAGCGAAGACGTGTTAATCTTCACCTTATTATCACGATCTATAGTATATGCATACGTGTTTTCATATTCATTAATTAAATCACTTTTCTGACTTAATAAAGGAGCTAGTTGATCATTTGCCATTGTTCGTACATCATATTCATCTTCATTTAAATCTGCAAGTTCTCGTTTAAAGCGACTAATCGTTGTTTTTAAGGTTTCGTTTTTTATCAAATCAATGTTTCCAGTAGATATGATGACATCAATTGTTGATGTTGTAGGAATATATGTTGGTGCAGCAATTGCAGCCATCGTTAAGGTATCTGGAATTTGGATTGTTGTCTCTTTTGGTGATGATTTTAGAAGTTTAATAAATTGATTTAGATTGCGATGGTATTTTTGATTAGCAAATATCAGGACCTCGATTTCTTGTTGGTTTTTAATAAAATCTTCTTTTAGATTAGTGAGAATGGATTGTTCTACTATTCTATAATTTTTTTCTTGTTTCCAACTGTTAATTTGCAACGCAATTAAAATACCTATAACGACTAGCAGTATTTCACCAATGGCATATTTGAAGTATTTGCCTGTTTTGTTTTCCATAATCAAGGATTGTCTGAGGTGTCTGAAGACTTTTATCATAAATTCTATTTATAAAGGAATGTAGGTGATTAACAAAGATTGGATGATGAAAAATAAAATAAACGGAATTACAAAATAACCCATGACATCACGCGCTTGAATTTTGATTCCTTTTCCCATAATAGGAAACACGAGTAGTAAGAAAAATGGTTGTAATAGGTTGGTTAAACTTTCACCATAAGCAATAGATAAAGAAGCTCTAGAAATCATTGCTGTAACCTCTTGATCTGGAAGTCCAGCGCCAATATCTGTAACAGCATTAATAATACTTGGACCAACAACGGCAAATTCACCACCAGCAGAAGGAATAGCAAAATTAATTAAGCCACCTGTGAGATAAGCGAAAAAAGGATACGAATCAATCGTGGCTACTGAAGCTATAATATTCGCGAGTTCTTCGCCAAGACCAGTATAAATCATAATGCCCATAATGCCAGCGTAAAATGGATATTGATATAAAATCCCTGACACATTACTACTCGAACGTTTCATCGCAATCACATATCGCATTGGAGTTTTGTGTAGTGCTAAACCAATAATCAAGAAAATGAATATCATGATATTGAAATTGAGTTCAAAACCGAAAGTCGCAAAGTAGTACACGATATAACTTAATCCCATTAAAACGATAATGTACTGAAGTATAATACTATTATTTAATTTGTCAGATACTGAAGGGTAGTCTAAATTTTGATTTAAAGCTTCTTCTTTTACAGAGCTTTTATTTGTTGGTTCTGTGCCATCTGTCATGTCTTTTAGCTCTTTGAAATTTTTAATTTTTGGAATGATTAAAAGCATCATCAATGGCGCAACTACTAAATAAAAAATCATCATAGCAATATTTAAAGAAGACCCTAAAGTGTAAGTGGTAGGAATGATTTCAGATAGAATTCCTGTTTCAATTAAATAGTTGTTTTTTGTGCCTAATAACAATGGAATAGAACTTGACAATCCAGTAACCCAACCTCCATTACTAAAATAAACACAAGCTACTAAAAAAGGATAATTGATTCCTTTGATTCTAAGCGCTAATTCTCTAGCTAAAACACAAGTGATTACAACCCAACCAAAGCTAACAAAAGATAATAAAACACCTATTAAAGTCACAAAAAAGTAAACTTGTTTCGGCGTTTTTATATAAATGGCCAATTTGTCTATGCCTTTATTTATAATAGGAGATAAGGCGATAGCAAAACCAGTAATTATAATTAAAACGATTTGCATTCCAAATTCTAAGAGAGACCAAAATCCATCATACCATGATTGTACAATTTTTAGAGGTGTTGCATCAAGCCAAATAAAAGCAGATAAGGCTGTAATAAGTGTAAGTATTAGAGCAAAAACAAATGCATTAGGCATATATTTTTGAAATAGAATTGTAAACTTTTCTCCGAATTTAGTAATCATCAGTGGTTGGTTTTTGAAATCTTTAGTTTGTTCCTATATCTACATTTTTTATTTAATCATCTATAACATGTGGAGCAACTAACGTGTGATCTAAAACTTTAAAGCTATCTACTTTTGCTTTGTGACTTTTAAAGTTAATGAATTGTACCATAATTCCCATTAGTAATGGTATGGTAGCAGCAAAGATGAAAACGTATTCCCAACTGAAATTTTCTTTTAAAACACCAACTAATGCTGATCCTAATGCTCGTCCCATATTAGACAATGCCATATACAATGTAAATTGTGTTGCAGCTACAGTTTTCCAGCAAAGATTCATTCCTGCGGCAAATACAGCAATGGTAAGAAATATGTATAATACATAATAGCTGAAAATGAAACCGCATATAAAAACAACACTTGTCCAAAACCCTGTCGCAAATGCAAAGGCAGTGATAATTACAGTGGTTAAACCTAAGTAAATGGTTAACATTTTTATGTTTCCGAAGTAATCTACCAAGTAGCCACCAACGAGCATTCCAAAAATCCCAGCTACGATATTTATGATTGAGAAGAGTTCTGAAAATTCAGTATTTGTCCAATTTAATTCTTGAATTGTAAAAATGGGCAGAATCGTATCCATGAGACCAAACAAAATACCACCAATAAACGAAATGACAATAAAAATGAGACTTGAACGTAATTTCGTTACGCGATAGAGGCTTTTTAGTATTTCAGACCAACTTCTTAACTGACTCTCCTTAGATTCGAGATTAGCTTCCCCTTTTGACCAAGGCATGATTTTTTCGCCAGGACGTTCGGTGAAATAAATAGGAACAATCATAATGATTGCTACTGCAATGGATAATAATGAGATAGCTGTTGTAAATCCTAAACTATTGATTAAATATGTTCCTGCTAATAAGGAAAGTGAGGTGCCTATAATTTTTGTTCCCCACATTAAACCATTTGCTCTGGCTTTTTCATCATCAGGAATGACATCAACAGCCATTCCATCTGTCGCAACATCTTGAAAAGCGCCAAAAAAACTAATACAGAAACCAACAACCATCAAACCTGAAATATTATTCAGTGGATCAGGTACAAATCCGATACTCAAAAAACTTAGAATTAAACCTAATTGACCAAAAATAACCCAAGGTCGTTTTCGTCCCATAGAAAGAATTGTAAAGCGATCCATTAAAGGCGCAACTACCAATTTAAAACTCCAGGGAATAAGAATTACGCCAATAAAAGCAGCTATTTCTGTAGCTGATTTACCATTCATAGCTAACCATGCTGGCATTGCAAAAAAGAGAATGCCTTCAGGAATCCCTTGAGCAATATATAGTGCTGAAAACGAAAAATAACGAGATAGAGGACTTTCTGTAAGACTTCGGCTAAATTTAAGTTTAGATATTTTCATTTATTTTTAGGTTATTGAATTAGCTTTTAAAAGACTATAATCATTATCAAATATTAATTGTATGTTTTCAGATATTTTCATCTCTTTTTGTTGAACATCACAATTTTTAAAAATGCCACTTATATCTTGCGCTTTTTTATGTTTCCAAAAGGCTGCTTTAGTATATCCAATTGCACAAACTTGATCTTTTTGTTTAAAAACTTGTTTGTGGTATACCCATTTTTCATCCCATCCTTCTAGAACTAAGGTTATTGTGAATGTTGACCATCTTTTGAGTGGTTTTTTGTAAATGATTTTCTGAGATCCTAAAACAGCATACATTCCTTTTTTAACAGTGTTTCCGTATAATTTTGAGCGAAACATTTTTTCAAACCGAATAAAATCCATGTAATAGGAATACTTGGAATTCGCCATATACCTAAAGGTGTCGCAATCTAGTATGTTAACACGTTGTTTTCTAGTAAGATCAGAAGTTAAGTCGGTCTTGCTCCAAAATAATTTTGATCCAATGAATAGGTATATAAGATGTATCCAGTAATAAATCATTTAATAATTTTTTAGTTTATTATTTTTCAGAATCTGCCAGCTTTTTGGTATCAACATATTGTTGAAAAGCAATCACTTTTCCATCTTTGAGAGTCCATAAGTGAGCTGCTTGAGCATTATAAACTTTACCAGTTGCTTTGTTTTTGGCATCATAGCGTAACGTTGCTAATACTTGATTGTTACTCATCTCATGAAGTTCAATATCAGCTAATTTGAAATACTCATGGTTAGCTCCAAGACGAGCAAAAACACCATTTAAAATGGCATCAGGACCAACATACGGATTGCCATCAGCTAATGAATTACTTTCCGCTTCGTTCCATTCAATTTTTGTATCCATTCCAGCAAGTACTGTAGGAATATCACCTTTTTCAAAAGCCTGGTAAAGTCCATTAATAATTGAAATGTTTTCAGGATTAGAAACCAAACCTAGTTGTTGCATAAAAACAGCATTATCCATAAAATCCTGTTCTTGAGCTATTTTGCCATCTTTCATTTTTGTTATAGTGACACCTTGAATATCAACCGTTCGATTGGTCGCAGGAATACCAAAAAAATCGCCAGTATGCATGCCTTTGAAATTCCAATGTTTTACAATTTTATTGTCAACACCAAAGACGTCTATTATTGTAAATTCGATATTTGAAAAACCAGTAATAAAGTTCTGATAATAGGCTTTGAAATTTTCAATACCAACAATGTTTTCTGGACTTTGAATAGCAGTAATGTTTGTGTCAAAATAGGTTGAATTGATTTTGTCAATGTCACCTTTATTTACAATATCATCCCAAACTTGAGTATACATTTTGATATCTTTTTCAATAGTGTTTTTTTGAGCAAAAGTTGATGTGATGCTCAAAATAGTAACTGCTAGTACTAGTCTTGTTGTCTTCATTTTTAATTTTTAGTTTATTTTAATTAGAATATTCATTTAAAGTGGATTGTACTGATTGAAAAGGAAGACCTAATTCACGTTCAGCTTTTTGATTTTGGTAAATAACTTTAGGTTGGTTTTTAGGTGTTTGATGGTTTAGCATTAATGAAATATCAGAAACAGCATAAGTTTCACTACTGAGTAAGTAGTTTTTGCCATGTAAACTAGGAATGGTAGCTGCTTTAAATACAGCATTTGCAACATCTTTAACATTGACTATAGCAAACTCAGCATCTGTGTCATACAGCATTTGAATAAATGGGTTAGGAGCAAGGTTGTTTTTAAATAAAAATTGTAAGCCTGTTGATGTGGAATCTTCCCTGTTAGACATTGATTTTCCCATTACAAAAACAGGAGACACACTTGTGATTTCAAAATCTAATTGCGGATGGTTTTCTATAAATGCATTGACAGCTTGATTCGCCATAAATTTTGCTTGTGCATAAGGATGACTTTCGTTGCTTATGAAAGGAGTATCAGTTTCACTAAAAGTATCTGTTGCTAACTTTTCACCTGCTGGCATTGGGAAATTTGTATTCCAAGCAGCAACTGAAGCAATAAGAACGACCTTTTTTACAGTTGGTGTTGATTTGATTGCATCTAAAAAGTTTTCTGTGCCTTTAATGGTTGGGTCAAATAATTCAGATTGTGGATCTGTAACATCTAATTGAAAAGGTGTGCCACCATGAATGACAATGTCACAGTCTTTTACAAATTCTTTTAATTGTGTTTTGTCTACAACATTAAGTTCACTAATGTATAAATGATCAGCATGATCTAACTCCATTAAATGTTGATATTTTTCTTGTTTTGAAATGTTTGTAGATGAGACCTTTACTTCAAAACCATTTTCTAAAAATTGTTTGGTGATGTGACTTCCTATAAAGCCAGAACCTCCAATGATGCCTACTTTTTTCATGATTGATGCTTATAATAAGTTGGAAGAAAAAACAGGCAGATGATAAACTCGTTGGTTGGTTTACTTTTTAAAACACTAAATAGAAAACCTTTTAGTAATATCACGATCCTCTCCACAAAAACCGTTCTGCCTGTTAGAAATAATTATTCAAGTTGAAGTTTTTATATTTCAATTGAATATGAAAGTACTTTTTATTCTTTCTTTTTTGGAGGAGTTAGTGTATAACCCATAGCTTTAGCAATAGCCAAATTATCATAATATATTACTGATTTTTGTATTTTACCATTTTCAACCATTGCGGTGTATTGATATGGTAAAATGATGTCTGCTCCATCTTGTGTAAACGTATAGGTTCCCCAAATAGACACCCAATGACCTTTGTAATCACCTTCTAGTACTCTCCAAGTATTAACTACATACTCATTTTTTTGATTAGTACGAATTTTATGTATGTCTTTCCAACTTGCTATTTCTTCAGCTTTTGTTGAACTTTCACCATTACTAGGGCCATTATTTACATATGTATCTGATAATAAATTATCTACGATATCCATTTTGTTGTTTATTACGGCATCAAGGTAATCTGTAACGATCTTAAGGTCTTCTTCGGCAGTAGGATTTTGTGTAACGACTTCATTGAAACTTTTCGTTTCCTGTTCTTGGGCAGTAGTGATTTGTCCTATGAAAAGGAATACTACTAGTGCTATTGTTTTTAATATTGTTTTCATAATTGTTGTTTTATAAGGTTAATGTTTTTTTAATTCTCTATAATGAATAGACCTAAATTTTAGTTCATACTTAAGTCTTCTACTAACGTATAAGTATAGCTCCAAGCATCTTCTAAGGATGCATTAAATTTTTTGCGGATATCTTGAGCTTTTGATTTGCCATGTACACTTTCATATACTTTCCATACACTGTCTGTGTCTTTATCTAAATCGGCAAAATCTTTAAAAGGTGTTGAAATAAAATAATCAGCGCCTTCTCCACCCATGATGCTGTACCAATAGCCTCTATTAGCTCCTTCTTTTTTTGCAATGGTTGATGTCACCTCTTTTAAGACTTCATTAAAAGCTACAAAGTCGTTCACTTTAAAGCTATTTACCCAAACAATACTCATGCCTTCCATATTGGCTTTGCGACTTGGTTCTGGCATATATCTAGTAACATTATATTCAGAACTTTCTATGTGAGGTATAATAGAGCTTATTGCGATTGTTCTACATTCTTTTGCTGCAGCATCTTTTTTGTCCATGTCAGCCCAATTAGCTAATCTTGATGACAATACATAAACATTCCCTTTTCCTTGTAGGCGATGCCAAACATTCCAAGTATTTGTTCCTTTGCTGTCTTTGTAACATTTGTTCCACTTTTTTACACCATCTGTGAAGTTAGTGTCTTGTCCTTGTTTAATTGTAAATTCTGTGAGATCAAGAATAAAACTTTCTTCTGCATCTTGGGCTTGAGTAATTGTAGGTAGCATTAATAAAAAGCAAGCTGTTAATAAAATTGTTTTACACATGTCACTTGTATTGATTAAGTGTTCGTGAAATTGTTTTGAAATTTTCATGATTAATAGTTTTAATGGTTAATTAATATTGAATCTGTATTGATTCTATTACTAAATAACTGATAATCATGATAAAAAAGAAACAATATAGGACGAATGGATGCTTTTACTGTCCGAAGGATAGCATCTAATTATCGAAGAAGAATTAGATGGTCTGTAATCTTTTGAGTAATTCTTCTTTTAAAGTTTTACTTACAGGTATAGCTTTTTTAGCAATAACAATATGACTTGTTGCAATTTCATCTATTTGAGATAGATTGACAATAAATGAACGATGTACTCTTAAGAAGTGTTTGTTTGGTAGTTTCTCATCCATATCTTTTAAGGTTATTACCAATAAATATTCTTTGCCTTTTGAATAGATGCGACAATAATTACGTTCGGCTTCAATATAGAAAATGTCATTGATATGGACTTTTACCATTTTGTCATTATGTCGCACAAAAATACAGTCACTAAGCATAAACGGAGATGATTCAGCAACTGAAGAACTGATCTCTACATTATCATTGTTTTCTTGCTGAAGACGATCTACTGTTAGTTCAATAGCACGTTGAAGGTCTAATTTTTTAAAAGGCTTAGAAATAAACGCATGAGGATGTGTGCTTTTTGCACGATTAAAATTAGTTTCATCTGCATTTGCAGTTAAATATATAACTGCAATTTCATGCTCTTTTTGAATGCGTTTTACGGTGTCTATTCCATCCAAATCGCCTTTCAAATTTATATCCATTAAAACAATATCTGGAAGGTCATGTTTAACGCATGTTATTGCTTCTTCTGCTCTTGGTACAATTCCAATAATATCGTAACCAAGTGTAGTAAGTTGTAAAGAGATATTTGCTGCGATTATCATTTCATCCTCAACAATCAATATTTTTATAGGTGTACTCATTTATGCAGCAGATTTAATTTTAAATTCAAATACAACTGACGTTCCGTTTTCATGGTTCTCTTGCATATTTCCATTGAGTTGTTGGGTGAGTAATTTAATAAGTTGCGTTCCAAAACCTGTCCCTTTTGGAGTTGCTTCAGTGGTTTTTCCAATCCCATTATCGACTACTTTTAATGTCAAAATTTCTGAATTTGATCGTGTTAAACAGATTTCAATTTTCCCTTTACTATCTTCTGGGAAAGCATATTTTAAAGCGTTTGTTATAAGTTCATTTACAATAAGTCCGATAGGAACAGCAGTGTCTACATCAAGTTCTAATTGCTCCATAGCACATTCAATTTTCACTTTATCATCAGCATCAAATGTATCTAAAATACCATCGCCTAAATTAATGAAATAGTCTTTCATATCGATACAGCCTAAGTTTTCACCTTGATATAATTTTTGATGAATAATTCCCATGGATTGGACTCTGTTCTGGCTAGCAATCATGGCATCTTTTGTTGCAGAATCTTCTAACTCGGCAGATTGTAATGCAATTAGGCTTTTAACCAATTCAAGATTGTTTTTTACACGATGATGAATCTCTCTTAGTAGTAATTCGTTTTGGGTATTCTTGTTGTCTAATTCGTTATTTAATAGTTCTAATTGCTGATTTCGCTTTTGGTTTTTCCTAGAATAATAAAATAATCCGAATAGTATCGTTGCTAATAAAGCTGTTAAAACTAAATATAAAATCTTAGTACGTTTTTGTTGACTGATTTTCTCATCCTGAAATTTAATTGTAGCATTTTTTTGACCAACTTCATATTTTGATTGCGCTTCATTTTCTAAACTTAAGATGATATTGTCTTTAAAAGATTCTAATTCTGAAGTATATAACTGATGGTAATACAATGCCTTTTTATGGTCACTAAGTGATTCATATATTTCAGAAACATGCATGTAGTTTTCCCATAAATTTCGAGTTCTCCCAGTTTTTTTGATGAGATCAATAGCTTTTAAGTTATAAGGTAAAGCTTCTTTATATCGTCCTTGCATAAGATAAACATGACCAATATTTGCTAACGAAGGGATGAGGTAGCACTCAAGTCCCATTTGTTTTGAATTATCAAAATTTGTTTGATAATCTACTATGGCTTCATCGTAATGCTCCATATATTTATAAATGTTGCCTCTCCAATTAACAGAAGCCATCATAGGTATACCAGTTTCACCTAATTGCCTATAAAGTTCTATTGATGCGTTTATTGATTTCAATGCGTTTTCTGAATCAAATCCAGTAAATAACTGGCTGCTAGCTTTAAAGCGATAGGTAAGTGCTAGGTCTTCATTTGCATTAATGTTTTTCTGAATGATGATGGCTTTATCACAATATTTAATGGCTTCATTATAATTGTTTTCATAATATAATAAATCGCCAACATGTGCAAACGATAATGCTATTCCTCTTTGGTTATCTAGTTTTTCGTAAAGTTCTAAGGCCTTGTAAACAAACTTTTTTGCTTGATTGTAATTTGCTTTTACAGTGTAAAACCCTTTAATGTCCATATAAATATTAGCAAGGCTGAGGTCTTCATTTATATTGCTATAAATGTCTTTAGCTTTATTAAAATAATATAAGGAAGAATCTAATTTTGAGTATTCTTTATGATATATAGCTAAATAACGATAAGATTGAGCAAGTGAAATTTGATTATTAACTTGCTTTGAAAGTTGAATTGCTTTTTGGGAATTTAAACCAATTAAAGTTGAGTCTTTTGGCTTATCTACATGCGTTTCCAGCCAATCCATTATATCATTTATTGATGATGGATTCGCATCTGAAGTTTGAGCATGACTATTAATTACACAAAATAGTGTAAGTAATATTAGGGTTAGTTTTTTAGTCATAAGTCTTTATATAGCTATTAAAAGACTTTAGGGAAAGCTAAAGGTAGTAAAAAAATCCTTACAATTTTAACATTGTCTTAACGAAGCGAAACTTAAGATCTATAAAAAGAATACAGAGTTCTTATCGTTTTTTTAATTTAGAGTGTTATTTCAATCTGATTGTTAAGAATATCATCAAAAGTTTCACGTTTGCGAATTAAATAAGCTGAATTGTTGTGCCAAAGTACTTCAGCAGGACGATAACGAGAATTGTAATTTGAAGCCATAGAATAACAATATGCACCAGCATTTTTGAAAGCTAGAATGTCATCTTCACTAATTTCGTTAATTCGTCTGTTATTAGCAAACGTATCCGTTTCACAGATGTAACCTACGACTGAATAAAAACGCTCACGACCATTTGGATTAGAAATATTACTAATTTCATGTTGCGAACCATAAAGCATAGGTCGTATTAAATGATTAAAGCCAGTATCTACTTGAGCAAAAACTGTAGAAGTAGTTTGTTTTACAACATTTACTTTTGTTAAAAAGTATCCAGCTTCGCTCACTAAAAATTTACCTGGTTCAAAGGCTAAAGTTAATGGCTTACCATAATTTTTACAGAACTCATTAAAACGGTTAGATAATTTTTCTCCGAGTTCTTCAACATTGGTTTCAATATCTCCAACTTTGTATGGGACTTTAAATCCTGAGCCAAAATCTATAAATTCTAAGTTTTTAAAGTTTTTAGCAGTATCAAATAAAATTTCGCTTGCATATAAAAACACATCAATATCTAAGATGTCACTACCAGTATGCATGTGAATTCCATTAATAGTCATGTTGGTATTTTCGACAATGCGAAGTAAATGTGGAATTTGATGAATTGAAATTCCAAATTTACTATCAATATGACCTACGGAAATATTAGTATTTCCTCCTGCCATAACATGTGGATTGATGCGAATACACACAGGAGTTTTAGGGTGTTTCGTTCCGAATTGTTCTAAAATAGAAAGGTTGTCAATATTGATTTGAACTCCTAATTCTGCTGCATTTTCTATTTCTTCAAGAGAGACTCCATTAGGTGTAAAAATAATCGCGTCAGGTTTAAAACCAGCTTTGAGTCCGAGTTGTACTTCTTGAATAGAAACAGTATCTAAGCCAGAGCCTAAGCTATTAAATAATTTTAAAACAGAAATATTTGATAACGCTTTTACAGCATAATTTAATTTTAAATGCTTCACCTTACAAAATGCAGACGTTAATCGTTTATACTGAAATTGAATTTTTTCAGCATCATAAACATAAACAGGACTTCCAAAGTCTTTAGCTATCTGTATTAATGTGTTTTGTTCCATTAGATTAAAATTTAAATATGTTACAAATTTACTTGCTTTTACGTCACGAAATGATGGTGATATCATAAAAATACGAGGCTTTTATTAAAGAATTCTGAATAAATATTATCTCTTTAAAAATATTGGTAAAAACTTTAAGTATGTTTATTTTTGTAGATGAATAAAGACACTTCGAATGCATATTCGGAGCTAACAATAAATTTCAAGACCAAATGGATTTACACGAATATCAAGGAAAAGAATTATTAAACAGTTTTGGCGTACGTATTCAGCGAGGTATCGTTGCACAAAATGCTGATGAAGCAGTTGCAGCAGCTAAGAAATTAACTGAAGATACTGGTACAGGTTGGCACGTAATTAAAGCTCAAGTTCACGCAGGAGGACGTGGAAAAGGTGGTGGAGTTAAGCTTGCTAAAAATTTAGATGAAGTAAAAACAATTGCTGGGCAAATAATAGGAATGGATTTGGTTACACCTCAAACTTCTGCAGATGGGAAGCGAGTACATCAAGTGTTAGTCACTGAAGATGTGTATTATCCTGGAGATTCTGAACCAGAAGAATATTATATGTCTGTTTTATTAAATAGAGGCAATGGTCGTAACATGATTATGTATTCTACTGAAGGTGGAATGGATATTGAAACTGTTGCTGAGGAAACACCTCATTTAATTTTTAATGAAGAAATTGATCCAGCAACTGGTATTTTACCTTTTCAAGCTCGAAAAATCGCTTTTAACTTAGGATTGTCTGGAGCTGCATTTAAAGATATGACGAAATTTGTAACGTCACTATATAAAGCATATTCAGAATCTGATTCTTCTTTATTTGAAATTAATCCAGTACTGAAAACTAGTGACGATAAAATTATGGCTGTTGATGCTAAAGTATCTTTAGATGATAACGCCTTATTTAGACATAAAGATTTAGCGGCATTACGTGATTTACGTGAAGAAAATCCAATTGAAGTTGAAGCAGGTGAACATGGATTAAACTATGTTGACCTTGACGGAAACGTTGGTTGTATGGTAAATGGAGCAGGTTTAGCAATGGCAACGATGGACTTGATTAAACAAGCAGGAGGAGAGCCAGCTAACTTTCTAGATGTTGGTGGTACTGCTGATGCTGCAAGAGTAGAAATTGCTTTTGAGCTTATTTTAAGAGATCCAGCTGTGAAAGCTATTTTAATAAACATCTTTGGTGGAATTGTGCGTTGTGATCGTGTTGCTCAAGGTGTTATTGATGCGTATAAAAACATGGGTAATATTGAAGTGCCAATTATTGTACGTTTACAAGGTACCAATGCAGATATTGCTAAAGAATTAATTGATAGTTCTGGCTTAGATGTTATGAGTGCTACAGAATTTCAAGAAGCAGCTGATAAAGTACAAGAAGTTTTGTCTTAAAAACTGACATTCATAGCGCAAGCGAAGAATCATAAATAAAAAAAGCTCTCATATTGAGAGCTTTTTTTTATAGATTTAATACCAATTTATTGTTAATTCTAACGAATATGAGTGCTCTCATTTTTTTTTCATAGAGACTTTTTTCGTTTATGCGATAATAATATTATTTATAAATGTAATCCACACTCTGTTTTAGGATTGTTATTCCAGCGACCACTACGATCATCACCTCCTGGAACAGTACAATGTTTACAACCAATTGAATTGTAACCTTTAGAAACTAATGGATGAAACGGTAAATTGTGTTCTTTTATATACGCATCACGTTGTGCTTTTGTAATGTCTAATAAAGGATAGAATTTTAAGATGTCTCCACGAAGTTCAAAAATATCTAAAGTTGCACGATGGTCACTTTGCCATTCCATAAGTCCAGAAACCCATACTTTATAGTTGTTTTTAATACTATCTAAAGGTTTTACCTTATTAATAGAGCAACAGAAATCAGGATTTTTTTTCCAAGTCTCATCTTTTGTTGTAAACTCATGCTCCTTTTTTAATGCGCTTATTGAAGTCACATTAAGTCCGTATTGTTTACTAAGTTGATCTTTGTATGTAATTGTATCCTCAAAATGATAACCTGTATCAATAAAGAACACTTTTTGCTTTTTATTAACTTGAGAAAATAGTTTTAATAAAAAAGCTGAGGTTGCAGCAAAAGAACTTGTCAGCATGACTTCTGTAACATCAAAATCGTTGTACAGTTCTTGAATACGTTGTGTTGCAGAAAGCTTTTTGTATTTAGCGTTAAGTGCTTTTATTTCAGCTTTTGAAATATTAGGAATGACTTTAGTCGCATTTGAAATCTCAAACATAAGTATGATTTAATCAACATGCAATTTACAGCCTTAAATCTAAAACTACTGTTAATACTATTATAATTACGATATTGATAATTTAGGACTTCTTTTTTTGTGGTTTTGGCATAGGACCTCGTAAATGTATGATTAATCCGTTAAGGAAATTCCGTAAAATCTGATCTCCACATTCCATATAGTTGGGATGATCTTCACGTCTGAACATGGCATTTAACTCACTTTTAGTAACTCTAAAGTCGACGAGTTCTAAAATCTTTACAATATCATCATCGCGAAGTTTGTGTGCTACTCTTAGTTTTTTAAATATGTCGTTGTTAGTCATTCACTAAAAATTAAAAAGTTGAAAGTTGAAAGTTTAAAGGTAGTACTTTGTGTATTAATATGTATCGAAATAACTGTTGTAAAATTTAATAATTAATCATAGTGTATTTCATCGATAATAATTTTCAAAGACTGAATAATCGATGAACGACACTATCTTTTTAAGATGCTGAAAATCAATATATTGCATTTTTATTCTATGTAAAAGTAGGAAAAAACCGATGAAATGTAGATTATTTTTCGATGAGCTACAATTTATCAAGGATTATAGCCACATTAAACTTATTAAATTTAAATAATTAAAAATCATAATCCCTCGTCATGATAAATCGCGTTGAAAAATTGAGCTTGCTTTCAGAAATGATTGCTTTTGCACAGAAAAATGAAAATATAAAATCCATAGAATATAGATTTCTTTTTGGAGTTGCCAAACAATTGGACATTTCAAAAGAAGATTTTGAATACTTAATAGAACATCCTGTAACGTATGTTAATCTTAAATCTCATAGCGAACGTATCGTTCAGTTTCATAGATTAGTCTTATTAATGAATTTAGATCATGAGATAAGTTCTAAGGAACTAGTTAAACTTCATAATTTCGGACTAAGAATGGGTTTGAGTCATGAATCTATAAATAGAGTTCTTGATTTAATGGATAGTTTTCCAAATAAAATTGTTCCACCAGATTTCTTAATTGATATTTTTAAAGTACAGTATAATTAATTATTGTTTGAAATAATTCATTAAACTCGTCTTGATAAAATAATTCCAGCCAGCTATACAGCTTTCTCTTTTAAACTCAGGTATGTTGTCTGGAAAATCCTCAATAACTTTTGTTATTAAAGTCAATTGTGTGTGGTTGTCAACTTTAGACAATTCAAAAGTTACAAAGGAATCCCCTTGATAGCCATCATATTTCCAATTGAGAACAATTTTATGATATGGAATGACCTCAGTTATTTCCCAAAGATGAAGGAATATGCGATCTTCAGATGTTACTGAAAATCGAGTTTTAAATCCAACTGTTGGTTCAAATTCAGGAATGTTATCAAAAAACCATTGTCTCATTACATGAACATCTGTTAAAGCGTTCCACACACTTTTTATAGGTTGTTCATAATGTTGCGTTATTTGAATTATTGGTTCGCTAACTTTCATTTATGTCATATTTACTTTTTCTAATTTTTCCTGATAGCTTTTAATTTCATCACGAAGTTGAGCTGCTATAATAAAGTCTAATGCTTTAGCAGCTTGTTCCATAAGCTTACGTTTTTCACGAATTTTCTTTTCTAATTGATTTTTAGTCAAGTATTCACTTTCTGGTTCTGCTGCTTTCGCAGCTTCCAACTCATAACTATAAGTGCTAACCGAATTTTCAGTTAAAGCGTTGTCTAAACTCTTATTAAGCGCTCTTGGAGTTACATTATGTTTGGTGTTATAAGCAATTTGTTTTTCACGTCTATATTCAGTTTCATCAATCGTTTTTTGCATGCTTTTAGTAATTTTATCTGCATACATTATGGCTTTTCCATTAAGATGTCGTGCTGCTCTTCCAACGGTTTGAGTAAGAGATCGTGTAGATCTTAAAAACCCTTCTTTATCAGCATCAAGGATAGCAACTAAAGATACTTCTGGTAAATCTAAACCTTCACGAAGTAAATTAACACCAACTAATACATCAAATACACCTTTACGTAGATCTTGCATGATTTGAACACGTTCAAGGGTGTCGACATCACTGTGAATATATCGACAACGAATTTGAATGCGATCTAAATATTTTGTCAATTCTTCAGCCATACGTTTGGTTAACGTTGTGACTAAAGTCCGTTCATCTTTTTCTATACGTTGATGAATCTCTTCGATTAAATCATCGATCTGATTCAAACTTGGTCGCACTTCAATAATAGGATCTAAAAGTCCAGTAGGTCTAATGACTTGTTCTACATAGATTCCATCTGTTTTTTGTAATTCATAATCAGCAGGAGTGGCACTTACATAAATCACCTGATTTTGCAAGACTTCAAATTCTTCAAATTTTAATGGTCTATTATCCATAGCAGCTGGTAATCTAAAACCATATTCTACTAAATTTTCTTTACGACTTCGATCGCCACCATACATGGCATGAACTTGGGAAATGGTAACATGACTTTCATCAACAACCATTAAAAAATCATCTGGAAAATAATCCAATAAACAGAAAGGACGTGTTCCAGGTAATCGTCCATCTAAATATCTAGAATAATTTTCAATTCCAGAACAATAGCCTAATTCACGAATCATTTCTAAATCAAATTCGGTACGTTCTTTCAAACGTTTTGCTTCTAAATGTTTTCCAATGTCTTTGAAGTAATCGTATTGTTTTACTAGATCATCTTGAATGTCTCGAATTGCACCTTGGAGTACATCTGGTGAGGTTACAAACATGTTAGCAGGATAAATATTCAATCGGTCATAATGCTCGATAACTTCATTAGTTTGAATATTGAATTGTTCTATATCTTCGATTTCATCTCCAAAAAAATGAATGCGGAATGCATCATCTGCATAACTAGGAAATACATCAACTGTATCGCCTTTTATTCTGAAATTACCATGATTAAAATCGGCTTCAGTTCTTGAGTATAAACTTTGCACAAGTCGATGTAATAAATCGGTTCTAGAAATTTGTTGATCGATTTCTATTGAAATCACATTCTTTTGAAATTCAACAGGATTTCCAATACCATATAAACAAGATACAGAAGCCACAACAATCACATCACGTCGTCCTGACAATAGAGATGAAGTTGTACTCAAACGCATTTTCTCAATTTCTTCGTTTATTGACAAATCCTTTTCTATGTAAACTCCAGAAACTGGAATGTATGCTTCTGGTTGATAGTAGTCATAATACGACACAAAATACTCAACAGCATTTTCTGGAAAAAACTGTTTAAATTCTGAATACAATTGTGCAGCCAAAGTTTTATTGTGAGCTAAAACCAACGTAGGTTTTTGTACTTCTTGAATGACGTTTGCAACTGTAAACGTTTTTCCAGAACCAGTTACGCCAAGTAAAGTTTGGTATTTTTCGTTGGTGTTTATTCCATCAACTAATTGCTGAATGGCTTGAGGTTGATCACCTGTAGGTTTGAATTCGGATTGTACTTTAAAACGCATCTTACAAAGTTACATAAAACTTATGTGTAAAGGAACTACCGTTTTAAAGTGAAATGACCTTTTATTTGTTTACCAGTCCTTAAATTTATAATGTACCAATAATCATTAGTTCCTAGAGCTTTTCCGTTATAAGTACCATTCCAAGCTACAGCATTTCCTATGATATGTTTCAGAAGCTTACCATATCTGTCAAAAATATAGACATCTTTGATGATGTTATTTCGGTCGATAATTTTCCATGTATCTTTAAAACCATCTTCGTTTGGTGTTAAAAACTTCGGAATAAATAAATCTATTGTTATTTCAAAAAATATAGATTTTGTAATACATCCACCAATTTCTCTAACATATAAAATATAAGTGCCTTCAGGTAAATTTGAAAACACATTACTAGTTTGAAAGTCTAAACCATTCAATGAATATTCATAAGTAACAGAAGGGTCATTCATATTAACTGTAAGAGTTTCATTTAAGGTTTCAATATTCGATTCAGTAAGACTGAAGTCTGAAGATGAAATAATCGTAACCGTAAAACTCGTTTCGTTAGTACAAATATCAGGAGCCGTTCCTGTTTCATTATAGATAAAAATAGTCTGATCAGAACTGATTACATCACCAGCATTAAACGTTGTTCCATTTCCACCAGTAAGAGAAAAATAAGTTCCATTAGTAAGCACAGGTAAGGTGTAATCTGTACACACAATTTGATTGGCAATGGTATCCACTAAAGGCAATCCAAGAATGGTAATTGTAAAACTCGTTTCGTTAGTACAAATATCAGGAGCCGTTCCGATTTGATTGTAAATGAATATGGTTTGCGTTGCATTTATGACATCACCAGCATTAAAGGTAGTTCCATTTCCTCCAGTTAGAGAAAAGTAGTTTCCATTAGTAAGTGTAGGCAAGGTATAATCGATACAAACATTCTGATTCGCAATGGTGTCTACTAAAGGTGTTCCGATAATCGTAACCGTAAAACTCGTTTCGTTAGTACAAATATCAGGAGCCGTTCCGATTTGATTGTAAATGAATATGGTTTGCGTTGTATTTATGACATCACCAGCATTAAAGGTAGTTCCATTTCCTCCAGTAAGAGAAAAGTAGTTTCCGTTAGTAAGTGTAGGCAAGGTATAATCGACACAAACATTCTGATTTGCAATGGTGTCTACTAAAGGTGTTCCGATAATTGTAACCGTAAAACTCGTTTCGTTAGTGCAAATATCAGGAGCCGTTCCTGTTTCATTATAGATAAAAATAGTCTGATCAGAACTGATTACATCACCAGCATTAAACGTTGTTCCATTTCCACCAGTAAGAGAAAAATAAGTTCCATTGGTAAGTGCAGGTAAGGTGTAATCTGTACACACAATTTGATTGGCAATGGTATCCACTAAAGGCAATCCAAGAATGGTAATTGTAAAACTCGTTTCGTTAGTACAAATATCAGGAGTCGTTCCGATTTGATTGTAAATGAATATGGTTTGCGTTGTATTTATGACATCACCAGCATTAAAGGTAGTTCCATTTCCTCCAGTTAGAGAAAAGTAGTTTCCATTAGTAAGTGTAGGCAAGGTATAATCGACACAAACATTCTGATTTGCAATGGTGTCCACTAAAGGCGTTCCAACAACAGTAACCGTAAAACTCGTTTCGTTAGTGCAAATATCAGGAGCCGTTCCTGTTTCATTATAGATAAAAATAGTCTGATCAGAACTGATTACATCACCAGTATTAAACGTTGTTCCATTTCCACCAGTAAGAGAAAAATAAGTTCCATTAGTAAGCACAGGTAAGGTGTAATCTGTACACACAATTTGATTGGCAATGGTATCCACTAAAGGCAATCCAAGAATGGTAATTGTAAAACTCGTTTCGTTAGTACAAATATCAGGAGCCGTTCCGATTTGATTGTAAATAAATATGGTTTGCGTTGCATTTATGACATCACCAGCATTAAAGGTAGTTCCATTTCCTCCAGTAAGAGAAAAGTAGTTTCCGTTAGTAAGTGTAGGCAAGGTATAATCGACACAAACATTCTGATTTGCAATGGTGTCTACTAAAGGTGTTCCGATAATTGTAACCGTAAAACTCGTTTCGTTAGTGCAAATATCAGGAGCCGTTCCTGTTTCATTATAGATAAAAATAGTCTGATCAGAACTGATTACATCACCAGCATTAAACGTTGTTCCATTTCCACCAGTAAGAGAAAAATAGTTTCCATTGGTTAGTGCAGGTAAGGTGTAATCTGTACACACGATTTGATTGGAAATGGTATCCACTAAAGGCAATCCAAGAATGGTAATTGTAAAACTCGTTTCGTTAGTACAAATATCAGTAGCCGTTCCGATTTGATTGTAAATGAATATGGTTTGCGTTGTATTTATGACATCACCAGCATTAAAGGTAGTTCCATTTCCACCAGTAAGAGAAAAGTAGTTTCCGTTAGTAAGTGTAGGCAAGGTATAATCGACACAAACATTCTGATTTGCAATGGTGTCCACTAAAGGTGTTCCGATAATTGTAACCGTAAAACTCGCTTCGTTAGTGCAAATATCAGGAGCCGTTCCTGTTTCATTATAGATAAAAATAGTCTGATCTGAACTGATTACATCACCAGCGTTAAACGTTGTTCCATTTCCACCAGTAAGAGAAAAATAAGTTCCATTGGTAAGTGCAGGCAAGGTATAATCTGTACACACAATTTGATTGGCAATGGTATCCACTAAAGGCAATCCAAGAATGGTAATTGTAAAACTCGTTTCGTTAGTACAAATATCAGGAGCCGTTCCGATTTGATTGTAAATGAATATGGTTTGCGTTGTATTTATGACATCACCAGCATTAAATGCTGTTCCATTTCCACCAGTAAGAGAAAAGTAGTTTCCGTTAGTAAGTGTAGGCAAGGTATAATCGACACATACATTCTGATTTGCAATGGTGTCTACTAAAGGCGTTCCAACAACAGTAACCGTAAAACTCGTTTCGTTAGTGCAAATATCAGGAGCCGTTCCAGTTTCATTGTAAATGAATATGGTTTGGGTTGAATTAATGACATCACCAGCGTTAAACGTTGTTCCATTTCCACCAGTAAGAGAAAAATAAGTTCCATTGGTAAGTGCAGGCAAGGTATAATCTGTACACACAATTTGATTGGCAATGGTATCTACCAAAGGCAATCCAAGAATGGTAATTGTAAAACTCGTTTCGTTAGTACAAATATCAGGAGCCGTTCCGATTTGATTGTAAATGAATATGGTTTGCGTTGCATTAATGACATCACCAGCATTAAATGCTGTTCCATTTCCACCAGTAAGAGAAAAGTAGTTTCCGTTAGTAAGTGTAGGCAAGGTATAATCGACACATACATTCTGATTTGCAATGGTGTCTACTAAAGGCGTTCCAACAACAGTAACCGTAAAACTCGTTTCGTTAGTGCAAATATCAGGAGCCGTTCCTGTTTCATTATAGATAAAAATAGTCTGATCAGAACTGATTACATCACCAGCATTAAACGTTGTTCCATTTCCACCAGTAAGAGAAAAATAGTTTCCATTGGTTAGTGCAGGCAATGTGAAATCCGTACACACATCTTGATCAGCAATTGTATCTACCAAAGGCAGCGGAAGAATTGTGATCGTAAAACTACTCTCATTAGTACAGGTATCTGTAGTGACTCCATTTTCATTGTAAATAAATATGGTTTGCGTTGTATTGATAACATCACCAGCATTAAATGCTGTTCCATTTCCACCAGTTAAAGAGAAATAGTTTCCGTTGGTGAGAGGAGGTAAGGTGTATTCTGAACAAATATTTTGGTCAGGTATTGTATCTACTGCAGGTATACCAGTTATGGTTACTAAAAAACTAGATTCGTTATAACATATATCAGGAGCAACTCCGGTTTCGTTATAAATATAGATTGTCCTTGTAATTCCAACACCATCTCCAGCAAATAAAATTGCTCCACCACCATTAGGAGCTAAGAAATAATTACCATTAGTAAGAGGAGGTAAGATATATTGTGTACAAAACGTTTGATCTGCTAATGTATCAACTTCAGGATTGTTAACTACAAGTTGTACAGCAACACTTAACAAATCGCAATTACCAGAAGTCATCTCACAATAATATTGATTGCCATCAAAATTTCCAGGTATATTGTTTAGCATTAATGTCGCTGTAGTCGCACCTGAATAGTTTGCATTGTTAATAATATCTATCCAGTTTCCAGAAGCATCAAGAACTTTCCATTGATAGGTATAGGTTCCTGTGTCAACAGAAACAGTAAACATTGTGTTTCCATTCACACAAACATTCTGAGATACAGGTTGTGTTATATTTGGCAAGATGAAAGGATCTTCTGTATGCGTATTAAGATTTGAACAAATTTCATTATCTGAAAATGCCCAATCGTTAATGTCAAATGTACTTGAAGGTACAACAGCATCAGGATTTCTAACATATGTATAACCAATATTAACATCAGTATATAAAACATCAATTTGAATACCATTTTTAAGAAGTACTATTTCATCATTTGCATTAATACCAGCGCCAAGACTTAAATCAGGAACTATGCCAGGACATACATTTCCTGTGCTTCCCATTTCAATTATAAATGTATCAAATGGATTTATAGTACCTGTTAACAGAATTGAATAACTTGGTGTAGCGTTTCCAATATCACCATATCGATCAATTTGATAAACTCCATCTAAAGTGATGATATTATTTGTTGGATTATAAAGTTCAATAACACCATAACTACCACCATCAGAGTCATATACTTCAGAAATGTAGATTTCTCCACTACTTGTACTGCATTCAGATTCGGTTACAGTAAATGCATTTGCTGAAACACCTATACATCCACCAGAACTAATAAGATTTATTTGAGAAGATGCTGATAATGTCGCTGGTGCAACAGCAGTGATTTCGTTATCATTAATAATTATGAATCCGATGTCCATACCTTCTAATTGTACAGAAACAACATCTGTAAAATTAACTCCAGTTATTGTTATAAGCGTATTTTCAGGTCCTGTCGAAGGAGAGAAAACTGAAACAATTGGAGCAGGACATAATCTATTAACAGTTGTACTTGCGTTATTTTTAATCGCATTAAATGAGAAACTTTGATTAGACGCAAAAAGCGCACAAAAAAAAGCAGATATAAAAATAAAACGTTTCATTAAGTGTTATTAGGGATTAAAAATAATAATATTTAATTGGTTCTATTTTACTTGTTTAGATATACCCAACCAATATATTCGTTTTTAGTTGCATTAGTATCATTAAGATTTAAAACGTAAAAATAGGTGCCTACAGGAAGTACGTTACTGGTTTTCATTAGACCTTTATTTGCGATTCCATACCATTTGTTGTTGTTATTTCCTTCAAAAATTAAAGCACCATAGCGATTGTAGATTTTTAATTCATGATTTTGGTAATTATCATATAGCCCTTGGATGTTAAACCAATCGTTTTTTCCATCATTATTTGGTGAAAACCCTTCAGGAATTATTAACTCTCCAAGGTCAACTGAAATATCAAAAGTTAAAGACTTTGTTACACAGCCATTATTATCACTTACGTATAACGTGTGTTGTCCATTTGAAAGGTTTGTAAACATAAAGTCAGACTGAAATACTCCATTATCAATGGCGTATTCATAAGGTATTGTGTTGTCTGTCATTGTTACAGTTATAGAGTCTTCATCTATTGTAATATTACTTTCGGTTAAAGAAAAATCAACAGCAGGATAAATTGTGATATCAAAACTAGATTCGTTAGAACATATATTTGGAGAAGTTCCTATTTCATTATAAATATAAATGGTTTGCGATGCTGAAATTAAATCACCAGCATTTAATTGTGTTCCTGCGCCATTAGTTGAAGTGAAATAGTTTCCGTTGGTTAACATTGGAAGCGTATAATCAGAGCAAATGTCTTGACTAGAAATTATATCAACTATGGGAACTTGGTTGATGGTGATATCAAAACTACTTTCATTCGAGCATGTATCAGGCGCAGTTCCTATTTCTATATATATGTAAATTCTTTGGGATGTAGTAATCACATCACCAGCATTTAAAGATGTGCCGTTTCCACCTGATGCAGTAAAGTAATTTCCATTGATTAATGCAGGTAAGGTAAATTCTGAACAAGCTGTGTCATCGTTTAGAATATCTACAGTAGGCGTTCCACTAATAGTAACCGTAAAACTAGATTCGTTAGAACATATATCAGGAGCAACTCCTGTTTCGTTATAAATATAAATTGTTTGTGTTGAAGAAATAACATCTCCAGCATTCAAAGTTGTTCCTGTGCCATTAGCTTCAGGAAAATAAGTACCATTGATTAATGTAGGTAAAATATATTCTGTACAAACGGTTTGATCTTCTATGGTGTCAACAGCTGGTGGATCTGTGATGGTAACTGTAAAACTAGACTCGTTAGTACAAGTTCCAACACTGTTGAAAATGAAAATTGTTTGTGTTGTAGTAATGACATCACCAGCATTTAATTGTGTTCCAGAGCCATTGGCTAATGTAAAGTAGTTGCCATTTGTTAAATCAGGAAGCGTATAGTTTTCACAAACATTTGCGTCTGCTAAATCATCAACTTCTGAAGTAAAAACGAATAATTGTGCAGCATTACTAGCAAGCTCACAATTAGCAGAAGTTATTTCACAATAGTATTGGTTTCCGTTAAAAGTGATAGGTACATTTATCAAGTTTAATGTATTAGTTGTTGCTCCAGAGTAAATAGCATTGTTAGTCACATTTACCCAGTTCCCCGAAGCATCAAGTGTTTTCCATTGGTAAGAAAACGTTCCGCTATCTACAGAAACTGTAAATGATGTTGGATCGTTAGCACACATGTTTTGTGACATAGGATGTATGATTTCTGGTGTTTCAGAAGATGTCGGATCTGCAGTATGCATTCCTAAATCAGTACACATTTCAAAACTATCGATCAACCATTCTGTAGCATTAAAAGTGTTACTTGGAGCAACAGCATTAGCATTTCTTATAATCGTATACCCTTTTTCATCAGGAGCATGTACAATATCTATTAAAACATTGTTTTTAAGAAGTTTGAATTCATCATTTTCATTAAACCCAGTAGCGGTTTCGAGATCAGTTGCAATACCACAATCAGTACCAGTATTTCCAAGTTGAATATTATATGTTTGTTGAGGACCAACAGTATTTACAAGAGGAATTGTAATACTTGGAGCAGCGTTTCCAATATCGCCATATCGTTCTACAGTGTAGATACCATCTAGAGTAATTGTTGTATTTGTTGGATTGTAAAGTTCTATAATACCATAACTACCAGTTTCTGAATCAAAAATTTCAGAAATATATAATTCACCTGTAAAACATTCTGAAGAAATAAAAGTAAAATTAGTTGCAGCATCTCCAGTACAACCTCCAGTGCTAGTGATAGAAATGGTAGATGTTTCTGCTATTCCAGCAGGAACAAGTGCAGTAATTTCATTAGCATTAATGATAGTGAATGACGCTTCTGTTCCGTCGAAAGTTACAGAAGCTGCGGTATCAAAATCACTTCCTTGTATCGTGATTAAAGTGTTTTCTGGACCACTACTTGGCTGGTAAGACGTTAAGATTGGTGCAGGGCACAATACATTAAGACTAGATGAGTCTGAAGAATTTGATAAATTTATTGCATCAATATGATTGATTGACAAAAAAAAATATAAAAGAATAAGAATTGAGGTGTTTGGTTTCATAGCTATAAAATGTGTAGCAAATTAAAGAATATTTCTATATTTCTATGTTATTCTAGTGTTACTTTTAATTAACAAAAGAAAATGTAATCGTTCATTACTGCCATATTTATAGATTCTAAATATAATTTGATGATTTCCTGTTCCTTTGAATTGGCAACAGTTATAATGCTTTGCGGATTTCGGAGCGTTTTTAAGTGTTCGAAATTGTATAATTTTACATCATAAATATGCTTGCCAATTTTTTTCGGATTATCACATATCCATATAAAGTCGACACCAGCTTTTTGTAAAAGTTTTGCTGTAGTTTTTCCTTTTTGACCTGCTCCCCAAACTGTTAGAGGTCTTAAAGCATTGTAATTAAGTTCTAAAAAGTAATGTAATTTAATGCTAAGAAAATGATTGTCGGCATAATTACTATCAGTTCTTGAAGCTCTTGTACTATAATCTCTCCAGTAATGTAGAAGACTATTACTTGGAATGCATTTGATGTTGTTTTTATAGCATCGAAATGCCAAGTCATAATCTTCTGGATAGCGTTCAGGATTAAATGCGTCACAAGCGATTAAATCTTCTCGATGTAGCATCCAGCATGGCGATGGGATGACACATTCTTTGTAGATGTCAGAATAATTAGTTCCATTTTTTGTAAGTGTGTTTAACCAAGATTCGTATTTGGCATACCCATTACCAATACCAGTTTCACTAAAGTATTTTACTAAGCCTAAAGCCATGTGTTTTTTGCCATGTGTTTGTAAATCATTTAACATTATGGCTAATTTCTCGGGATGCATAAGATCATCACTATCCATTCTTGTGACGTAAGTTCCTGAGCTTTTATCAAAGGCTAAACGTAATGCATTTATAATTCCAGTATCTGAGTTTTTAAATAATTTGATACGCGAATCTTTTTGAACAAATTGATTTACAACAGCATAACTATTGTCTGTTGAGTTATCATCTACTATTAATAATTCCCAATCTCTATACGTTTGTTGAATGATAGATTCTAAACATTCTGGTAAAAAAATAGATGAGTTTTTAAAAGGAGTAAGAATACTTATAACTGGTTTAGACATACGGCTAAAATACAACATCTATTTTAACAAAACCTTTGCTAAATTAAGTATTGCCTATTGTAATTTTGTGCGTTAAAAAAAATATTATGAAGCACATTTTAGTTGTAGCAACATTTAGTATATTACTTTTTGCTTGCGGAACTTCCAAAAGCGACATTAGTGACTTAGCTTATAAAAACCCTGTAGCTGCATCAATTGATTTAACTAAAGTTGTAGATGATAAAGCTCCTGTAACTATAAATCCAGGCCGCTTCATATTAGATACAGTGATTTATAGAATGCCCAGAATTATTCAAGGCAGTTATGCTGTTGAAGATTTTGGGAAATATATTGAAGATTTAAAGGCCTTTGATTATAGTGGAACTATTTTGCCTGTTGTTAGAATAAATGATAACACCTGGCAAATTGCTAATGCAACACGATTAGATAAACTAGAATACTTAGTTAATGATACATTTGACCTTGAAAATCATGCGAATTCTAGAGAAGAAATACCTTTTTCACCTGGAGGAACTAATATTTCACCAGAAAATTATGTATTGAATTTACACGGATTTATAGGTTATTTTGATGCACTTAAAAATGCACAATATACATTAGATATAACAGCACCAGCAATTTTTGAACGTACATCAGCATTGCAAAGTACCAACTTAAAATCTAGTCCTGATGGCACAAAAATTACAACAAGTTATTTTGCGCCTCGTTATTTTGACATCACTGATAATCCAATGATGTACGGTAACTTAGATGTTGAAGAATTTATGGTTGGAGATGTTAAAATTGTTTTAAGTGTGTATTCGCCAAATAGTAAACATAAAGTATCGACTTTGAAAGCTACTGTTTCTAAAATGATGGAAGCTCAAATAGCGTATTTAGGAGATATGAATGCAACATCACGCTATGATATTTATTTGTATTTAACAGATAGGAGCGAAGGTCAGCCCAAAGGTATAGGCGCATTAGAACATCATACTTCAACAGTTGCCGTTTTGTTAGAAAATAGTACTGAAGAACGTTTGGCGAAATCTGTAATTGATATTGTTGGACATGAGTTTTTTCATATTGTAACACCTTTAACTGTACATTCTGAAGATGTGCACTATTTCGATTATAATGAGCCAACCTTTTCTAAACATTTATGGATGTATGAAGGCGTAACTGAATATTTTGCGCAGCATTTTCAGGCGTATCAAGGTTTGATTACATCAGAAGATTATTATAAAGTAGTGAATTCAGAAATTCATAGGTCTAGAGGTTATTACGATGATGAAATGAGTTTTACTGAAATGAGTGAGAATATTTTAGAAGAACCTTTTAAATCAAATTATGGTAACGTATATGAAAAAGGACCTTTATTAGGAATGTGTCTGGATATTTTATTGAGAGAAGAAAGCAATGGGAATAGAAGTATGCTTAGCTTAATGAAAGAATTATCAAACATATACGGAATAGAAAAACCGTTTAAGGATGATTTACTAATTGATGAAATTATTGATATGACATACCCTTCAATTGGTGAGTTTTTTAAGACACATATAGTTGGTGCAACTCCAATAGATTATAGCACATTTTTAGAAAAAGTTGGTTTGACCTTTGAAGAAACACGTGTTGAAATAGGGCTAATACAATCTGGAGCTGGATCAGTTTTCGAGGCAGATAAAGACAAAGGAATTGTGTTTTTCTCTTCTAATGTTAAAGATAATAGCTTTTGGGTGAAAAATGGTGTCAATGAAAATGATATTGTTAAATCTGTAAATGGAAAAGCAGCAACTATCGAAAATGCTAGGGTTATTTTAATACAACTTTATGGTGCAAAAATTGGAGATGATATTCATTTGGTTATCGATCGCAATGGAGAAGAAATTATTATAAAAACAAAATTGACTCAAGCGTATTCCACTAAAAAGAATATTGTAGAAAATAGCAAAGCTACTTCTGCTCAAATTAAGATTCGTAAAGCTTGGTTAAATAATGCTTCAAATACAGAAATGCTTGATGAAAAAAGTAAATCCGAATAAGGTTTTTTAAAAGCCTTCAAATACACCTAAACCAAATAAAGCAAAATCGTATTTGGTAGGATCAATTGCATCTAATTTGCGAAGAGAGATATCTAATTCAGCTAAAGCCTTACCATCATTTTGTTTGCGTTTTAGTAATCCTAATTTACGAGCTACATTACCAGAATGCACATCTAAAGGACAAGATAGAAGTGAAGGGTTGATGTGTTTCCAAATCCCAAAATCCACACCATTTTGATCTTGTCTTACCATCCACCTCAAGTACATGTTGATGCATATAAATTATGCAGCATAGTATTTAATCAAAATGAAGCAATTCCTCTTTGTTAACTCTTATAGGCATACTGTGATGTTTGTAGAACTTATCAAAGTATTCATTAAAATTGGCATCTGATTTTAGGAAGTGTTTATTAGAAGACTTATACCCCTTCCAAACATTTAGACCTTCAGCATATTCATAAGATTCAAGAGTATTTTCATAATTAACACATGCAAATCTGTCTAACTGTTGGGTGGCAGCATAAGATATATGTTCTTGAAACCCTTTATATTTAATTCTAAAGATGAATCTGCCATTCTTTTTTAGCGGTCGGTATTCAACATCAACACGTTCTATAAGCTGTTGTACAGCTAGTTTAATAGCTTCAAATCCAGCGTTGAGGTTGAAACCCTCTATAGTTCTGTTAACTCTATTTAAGCGGTTGTTATCGGTTTGTATTTTCAATTCAGATTCAACTTGTTCCAAAGATTCTTTATACGAAACAACTTTGTTTTTTGTTTCTTTGTATTTAGCTTTTAACCTAGTATCATCTGATAAATCATCGTCACCAAACAACAAATTAAACGCTTTTGTCTCTTGTTTTTCTGCTGTCTTAATCTTACTCTTTAACTCATTCTTTTTAAAAGTTAACGTATCTATTTCAACAGTGTCAACTTCAATGTTATTGAGATGTTTCTGAAGGTCTTTGCTAAGGAATAAATGCTTAATGATGAACGTTTCAAAACGAGGAATATTAAAACCTTTGCTGGTTTTACAAATATGAAGTGGTGCTTGTTTTCCAGAACATATATACTGATTCCGCCTATCGGATAATCTCCTTTTGCCTTTGTACATCTTACTACAATCATGACAATAAATCAGACCATTCAATAAGTATTTGTAAATAGGTTTCTTGCCTGATTTAGTCCTTTTGTTTTTTTTCAAATTCTCCTGGACTTTATCGAATTCATCTAGTGTGACTAAAGCTAGATGTGGCAACTCTATTTCTTCCTTATTCCAAACATGGAAACCAGCATATAACTTTTTCTTTAAGATTCCATGTACTGTTGAACCCCACCAAACCTTATTCTTTTGTTTAACTTTTCTACCAGTACTCGAATCTATGGTGGTGGTGCTTTTATCAAGTGTAGCAAACCTTGTTGGTATATTCAAATCATTTAATTTTTTGGCAATGCTATATACCCCTAAACCCTCTAATGACCATTTAAATATATCTTTGACTACTTTTATCTCATTAGGCTCATGTATCATATAACCATCTTCATCTTTAGTAATTCCATATGGTCTTATGCCATGGACTTTACCTTTAAGAGCATTACGATAGAATGCAACCTTAACAGCATCAGAAGTTTTATCAGAATGCATTTCATTAAATATGGATAGTAAGTTTGCCATCGCTCTATTGGTTGTTGAATCAAGGTCATAAAATTTGCCATCAGGAAACCATTGAACACCAGCATTTAGAACTGTAGAAACGAAGTAACGCCATGTATCTGGATTCCGTTCTATTCTGTCTTGATGTATTGCAAATACATGTGTGATTTTTCCAGATTTAACATCACCAATAAACCTATGAAACTCATCACGAGCAATAATATCTGCTTTACCAGAAACATTTATGTCTTTATAAACCTCATAAAGCATGCCCATTTCATTTGCGAAACCAATACCACGTTCTTCTTGATATTCTATACTGGTGTCTTTTCCTTCTTCTTTATCACCAGAAATTCTACAATAAATTCCAACCATAAATAATATTTACTTTAAAGATAATTAAATAAATTAATTGTAGAGTTAAGGCTGCTTAAAACATTTGCTCTAGCACGTATCCGCTAGAATGATTCTACGGTAGGACACTTCCTCTTATTATCCTAAAAACCCAAGTTCTCATTGCGCTAACTGTATATGGCCAACAACGTATCGCACCTTGCTATGTATATATAGGTGCTCCCTCTCGATTGCAAACCGACCTATATTTAATTTGTGCACCATTTACAAGTATTTAAAAGAAGTGTGTCATCTGCGGTTCACCTTTATTTTACTGGAAATTAAAATTTTTTTCTAAAAATGTGTGTCACAGGTGAACTTTTAGGTTTTCGATGATATTTAAATTATAGAGGGTTGTAATTAACATCTCTTTATATGGGACAATTATGTTCAAATAACAAATGCACTAAATATAAATATTATGAAATATGAAACAATTAAAAAGTTTACTAAATCAGTTAATAAAAGTAGAAGTTCTATCTATCGTTTTTATGTTAAACGTCCTGACCTATTTACTGAAACGAAACTCCAAAACAGAAAAAGGTTAATTCCTGAATCACACCTAAAATATTTTGATATTGAAATTATGCACGATGAGTATAATCAAGTTTGTAATGAAAATAAAAGTATGCGTAACCTCATCGATGGTTTAATGGATAAAGATTCATTGTGTAAAGAACTATGGTATATGCCTTGGTCATACTTTGTAACAATTTCCTATAAATTAGATAGAGACCAAAAATCTTGTAGTAGGCTGATAAGAGCATTAAATGATGACCTTGTAGAAAGATATCCAGAAACAACAATTAGAATGTTTTTCACAACAGAAACTTATAATAATCGTAATGGTCATCACAACCATTTAGCCTTATATGTTGGGGATGAAAGTTTACACTTAGATGTTATACAAGATATTCTACAATTCTTTTCTTTTGATAGAGTGGATTACGGAAAGTACGACCCATTTAAAGCTGGACTGTTTTATATGAGCAAAGATGGATTGGTTAATGAAGATTGGGATTTATTTGGTAACGACATAGAATTAAAAATTAAAAATGAAAATACGAGTCACACAACAACAGTTTGAACTGCTAATAAAGAACATGCACCTAATTAAAGGCTTACAACTTACTATGAGTGGTAAAACCGCTAAACGGGTGTTGCCTAAAAAGCTAGATTAATCTTCATGTTAGCGTATCAAAATCCAAAGTGTATCATTTTAAATCTATTAACACATTAAATGATACGCTAATAATGTATCATTTTTAGTCTTTGATTATTTTTATTACAGTAGTTATAGAATCAAAAGATAGTTCAAGAAAATAAACTCCTGAATTCAATGATGATAAATCAATGCGACTACTATGCTGTAATGTAATAACTTCCTCTCCTAATAGATTGAATATTCTAATTTTTGTATTAGTGTTACCGTTGTGAATAAAAAGGTGGTTTGTCACAGGGTTTGGATAAACTTTAAGACCATCCAATTCATTATCGACTAAATCTAATGTTGAGCAATCTAAACCATCATCCGTAATAGTCCAATTAAAGTCATTTATAATTGAATTTCTTGCATTTTCTCCATTACAATAGTTTGATAACCCCCCATCGAAGAGTACATTAGTTTGTAGATTTTGCGACGCCCATCCTATTAATATACTATCATAGATTGATGTTGAAAGTTCCACTCCTTCAAACATACGATTCATATCTTGAACATTAGAAACATCCCAATCTCCTATATTTTGGTTAAATGATAAAGCAGTATCAAACATTCTAGCCATAGTAGATACAGTGCTTGTGTCCCAACCTCCTATATCTTGGTTAAATGATTCGCATTTATAAAACATTGAAGTCATATCTATTAAAGAGGTTGTATCCCAACCTCCTATATCTTGGTTAAATGATTCAGCTAAAAAAAACATTAAGTATGTAGTTGTGACAGTGCTTGTATCCCAACCTCCAATATCTTGGTTAAATACAGTTGCGTTAGCAAACATTCCCGCCATGTCTTGAACATTAGAAACATCCCACCCTCCAATATCTTGATTAAATACATCAGTAAAACTCAACATATTTCTCATATCTGTAACAGTTCCTGTATCCCAACCACCAATATCTTGGTTAAACGCTCTAGCCCCAGTAAACGTAGAATTCATACCTATAACAGAGCTTGTGTCCCAATCTCCAATATCTTGGTTAAATACAGTAGCATCTCGAAACATAGAATTCATATTTGTAATGGCGCTTGTATCCCAACCACCAATATCTTGATTAAATGTATTAGCACCGTTAAACATATTCTGCATACCTGAACCTATAACAGAGCTTGTGTTCCACCCTCCAATATCTTGGTTAAATGCATTAGCACCCCTAAACATTGATTCCATATTAGCAACCGAGCTTGTATCCCAATCTCCAATATCTTGATTAAATGCACTAGCACCACTAAACATTGATTCCATATTTGTAACCAAATTTGTATCCCAACCACCAATATCTTGATTAAATGTATTAGCACCGCTAAACATATTTCTCATACTTGTAACCGAACTTGTGTCCCAACCTCCGATATCTTGGTTAAAAGATTGACGACCAGAAAACATAAAACTCATACTTGTAATGGTGCTTGTGTCCCAGTTTGAAATATTGCCATAAGTAGCTTCTGCCAAATTCGTTTGAGTAAACCACAAACTAACAGCAGCGTATATATTGCTGTCAGTAATAGGAGTTAAAGGGCAGTCCAAACCACCATCTGTAATATTCCAATTAAAGTCATTTATAATAGAGTTTCTTGCTGTTTCTCCATTACAGTAGCTTGATACCCCCCCTTCGAAGGGTACATTAGTTTGCAGAGTTTGCGATGCCCATCCGATTAATATACTATCATAAATTGATGTAGAAAGTTCCACTTCGTCAAACATGAAACTCATATCTTGAACATTAGAAACATCCCAACTACCTATGTCTTGGTTAAATGAGTAAGTAGCATCAGGGTCAGTAAATTCGTCGAAATAGAATTGAAACATTCTACTCATATCTGTAACGGAGCTTGTATCCCAACCTCCAATATCTTGATTAAAAGCTCTGGCATCAGAAAACATTTCACTCATATTTGTAACAGAGCTTGTGTTCCAACTTCCTATATCTTGATTAAAAGTAAAGCACTCACCAAACATATATGTCATATTTGTAACTGAGCTTGTATTCCAACCTCCTATATCTGGAATAAAGCCACCCGAAAAGATAAACATTCCACTCATATCTGTAACGGAACTTGTGTCCCAACTTTCAATTCCTAAAGCTATGGCACTACTTTCAAACATAAAACTCATATCTGTAACCGCGCTTGTATTCCAACTTCCAATATCTTGATTAAATGATTCAGCATTCCGAAACATATCACTCATATCCGTAACGGAGCTTGTATCCCAATTACCAATATCTTCGTTAAATGATTCAGCAAATAAAAACAACTCACTCATATCTGTAACCGAACTTGTATCCCAGTTTGAAATATTGCCATAAGTAGATTCTGCCAAGGGCTGGTCAGAAAGCCACAAATCAACAGCTTCGTTTATGTTGGCGTCAGTAATGGGTGTCTGTGCTTGTAGAAAAGTAATTGTGAATAATAATATTAATGTAGCTAATAAATTTTTCATATTGATTAATTCAAAGTTATTTGATGTGGTCTTATAAGTCACTAAAAACATGTAAATTAAACAAAATTATTAAATATTATTAAAGGTTTCCCGTAATACACAATTACTAATTAATAGATTAAAACTATAATAATTGTAATTATAATAGTTTTTAGCTATATTTGATATGTAAATTTTAAGATATGGAAATAGCATTAATCATTAGTAGGTGTTCTACTACCGAGAGTAAACAAGATGTTACTCGTCAGAGTGAAGAGTTGAGGTGTAATTATGGTAACACTTACCAAATCATTAAGGAGTTTAGCTACTATAAAAGTGGAACTAAAAATGATGCGGTTAATGATGATATATTGGAATATGCTATTACCAACAATGTGAAGCACATAATAGCATCAGAAACATCCAGGATATCACGTAAAATATCATCATTTGCCTTGTTCCTAGAGAAGTGCAATGAAAACAAAATAAATATTATTATCGACAATTATAAGCTACATACACTGCTTGAAAATGGAGAGGTGAATGGCATGGTCCAAACGATGCTAAGTATTGCATCTACCTTTGCTATGGCTGAATTAAGATTAATTAAGAGTCGTCTTGATAGTGGTAGAGCCAAATATATTAAAGAAGGTGGTAAGCTTGGTCGTAGAGTAAATTCCACAAAAAATTCCAAACAATTATTGACCGAGCATTCAGATATCGTAAAGTTTGTAAAGCAGAATCAGTCCATAAGAAACATAATGACCCTAACGGGTAAGTCTAGCGGTACAGTTCAGAAAGTCCGAAAACTGGTGTTAGAACCTGCTTAATTAAATATAAAAAATTGCTAATATGATAATGTACAAAGGGAAAATACGAATAGAGGGTGTTGGAACGGCAGTTGAAGTTTCAACCTCAGCAAGTAGTCCGTCTTCAGCTAAGAAAATCATCGAGAATCTTTACCGAGTGAAACATTGGGTGAAGCAAATGAGCAGATATTAAAAATAAATATTATAAAAAATGAATACACAAGAATTAGCAAACGTGATTAGAGTATTGAATGATAACATTGTAGGACTTACCGATGAAATAAATTATTTAAGAAATGATTTAGAGAAAAATATTGAAGAAGGTGAAAAATTAAGATTTAGATTATCTGAATTAGAATCTACCTTATAGACAAAAGCTTTATTAAAAATAATAGAGTAATCATCAAAACGCCTCAAATACACCCAACCCAAATAATGCAAAGTCGTACTTTACAGGGTCCATCGAGTCTAATTTACGTAACGATGTATCAAGTTCAAGTAAGGCTTTAGCATCATTTTGCTTTCGTGTTAATACACCTAGCTTTCTGGCAACATTACCAGAATGCACATCCAAAGGACACGACAGAATTGACGATGGAATAGTTTTCCAAATCCCAAAATCCACACCAGAATTATCTTTTCTAATTAACCACCTGAGCATCATATTTATTCGTTTACATGCCGAACCTTTATTTGGGTCACCAACATGTTTTTGGGTTCTTACTTGATGGTCCAATGAAAAGAATATTTGTTTAAACTCATGAATAGCTGGTTGGATACTATCCTGAGTCACATTCTTCTGGAATATAGACTCCATGCCACCATAATTAGTATATATATTATTTAGAGCTTTAATGAAATATTTAAAATCTTCTGCATTAAACGTACGGTGAACAAAGCCATCGAATTTATCTAAGTCCGAATCTTTATGATTCATAATAAAATCGAATGGTGAATTACTTAATAACTGCATCATCCTGTCAGCGTTTTTAATTATCATTTTACGGTTTCCCCAAGCGATGGTAGCTGTTAGAAATGCAGATATTTCAATATCTTCTTTTAACTGGTAACGATGTGGTATTTGGATAGGGTCACTCTCAATAAACTTTGGGTTATTGTATATTGATACTTTGGATTCTAGGAATTCTTTTAGTTCGGATTGAATCAATTATCAAATTATTTTTTATGGATGTTTTATAGCTATTGAAAATTTAACAAGTTAGCTAATCTCTTATACAGCGTACAGACATACCATAATTTTGTGGATATTGGCCCCCATAGAAGTCATCATGAAATGTCGATAATAAATGAAACCAATTGTGCTGAGGATTCATATTGTCCAACGTAGAACTCCAAAACCAACCCGATTTTCCTTTTAAATTAAAGACAAAGCCATTAGTTCCGTCGACTAATCCAGCTGGAAGACCAGTAAAACCACTACTGTTGGTAGCACCTGTGTTTTCTAAATCCCATAAAGACGACGTGCTTTTTAATTTACCTCCCGCTTCAGAAGCCCCTCCTAAATATTCACTTAAAACTTCCCACTCTGTGTCACTTGGTACATGCCAACCTTCAGGAGCTAAACCTCGTGAGTCATTTACTGCGTAGGCGTTGTATAATTTACCATAAACTAAACCGTTTGTAGAATTATTAGCATAATAGCACCAAGCGCCTGTAGTAAGGTTTGACCAAGTTGTTAGGTCTGTTACTTGTGGGATAGGGTCACCATTTCGATACATACTAACATCAAGGTTTTTTAACATCCATTCTTGTGTCCCTATAACCACCGTTTCTATATCGTTATTTACAATTACTGCATTCCCAATACCGGTGCAACCAGCTTCGTCTGAAACTGTAACTGTATAAGTTCCTTCTGTTAAATTAGTTATTGAATTGTTGGTGCTTCCATTATTCCATAAATAAGTATAGGGCGGCTGTCCGCTAGAAATTATTGCCGTTGCACTATTACTAGTAGTGGTTGTGGTAACCTCTAAACATTCCCTTTGCAGTGTAACATAGCGACATGTAATGCATCCATTGGCGTCTCTTAAACAAACTTCATAACCACCATCTTCGTAATTATTAGGGAATATTGGGTAAGTTCTAATCTCTGTTTCAACCAAATAAAGATAAGGGCTTATACCTTCATTAATATCTTCTATCACAATTGTTCCATCATATTGCATTACTGGTGTAAACGCAATAAAAGTTGCAGAACAATCAAATGGTGTGAGATTTGGCGTTGGGTCTTCTTCTGAAGTAACTGGGTTTAATATAGGTGTATCTTCAGGGTAAGGTAAATCCGAAGGTAAAAGCTCTGATGAAAAGGCATCTGAAGGTATGAAAGCTGAAGCTATTGCTAAAGCGAATGTAGTCGCTATTAATGGAGCTGCAATTGCCGCAGCTGCAACTGTTCCTATTCCTGCAAATATACCTATAGTAACTCCGCCTGCGATAGCACTTCCAGCTTCAACAATAAGAATACCAGATAACAAAGCTCCAATATTCCAACCTACATCAGAAGAAAATCTATTCTCACTATTAAAAGGAGTTTCCAGATTTACTCCATAAATAATCTCAGAGCTATTATTGCTCCAATCATATTGATGAAAAGAAACGCTCATATGAGTATTACTAGGATAGTCATATTTTATAACAACATCCGATTTCACCCCATTAACCGAGGTGTAAGCATTAGTAATTCTACTTGTTAATGGGTCAACAATTAAATTTACAATAGTATCGTTATTAACCTTTTGATACGTTAGTGTATTTATCGTCGTTGGATTATTGTCTCCATCAAAATGACCATAAAAATTAAAAGTCCCATTAGAATCTTTATGTTGTGCTTGTAATGCATCTGCATTAAAATCGCCAGTTTGATTCTTATAAACAGTTAAATTAGAGTTTGTTGATTCATCAGTACTATCAGTACTATCATCTTTTGAGCATGATAGAACTATTATAAAAATTGAAATTACTAATAATGCTAATCTAAATAATTGCTTCATAATATCTTACATTTAGAGTGTTAGGTATATTCTAAAGATATAAAAAACGAATTAATATGATAATAAAATTGGGTAATTATCGTTCATTCAATTGATTTAATAAAAAATAAACTTAAACACTCTGAATATAGTTCTATTTATATCACTTTCTTATAAGTTATGAGTATTGCATATGCATAGCTTATAATTATTCCTAAAAAGAATAAAGAACATTAACAAGTAAGCAGTACTTATTAAACGTAAAAAAATGTTGAAGCGTTTTGCTGCAGAGTTTTTTAAAGGATCACTAATATGTTTTTGTGTTCTTTGCAAATGATTAATCTCAAAAAAATGGGATTTAAATTGATGAATTGAATACTGAAGGGATTGCTCTTTAGTATTCTTAGAAAACACAGCTTCTAATCCGTTATGATTTTTATAAATATGTTTTAAACTTTTTATAAACTGAATAAAATCATGTCCATTAAAAGTGCGATGTACAAAGGTGGATAGTTTTTCTAAATCTGATTCTTGATGGTTGGTAACAAAATCGTAAGGAGATTGTTCTAAAAGCTGCATCATTTTATGAGCATTTTTAATAATGCTTTTTCGATTTCCCCAAGCAATGGTAGCTGTTAAAAATCCAGCGATTTCAATATCTTCTTTTTTAGAAAACTGATGAGGAATTTGTATTGGGTCACTCTCAATAAATCTTGGATGATTGTATTGTATTACTTTTTCATCAAGAAATCCTTTGATTTCTTTTTTAGATAGTTTTAAAGTTTTGGCCAAAATAGTGTTGCGTTATTTTACAGCAATCATGCTAATTTCAACATTAACAAATTTTGGTAAATTAGCAACTTCAACGGTTTCACGTGCAGGAGCTGTATCAACATTAAAATATTGAGCGTATACTTCATTTATTTGAGAAAAATTATGCATATCGCTGATAAAAATAGACGTTTTAATCACATTGTTAAACGTCATTTCGGCAGCTTCTAATACAGCTTTTAAATTTTCCATAACCTGTTTGGTTTCATCTTGTATAGAACCCATAACAAGTTCTCCAGTATCTGCGTCTAATGCAATTTGGCCAGAAGTATATAATGTGTTTCCTGATAAAATAGCTTGGTTGTATGGTCCAATTGGTGCTGGTGCTTTTGTAGTGTTTATGATCGTTTTCAAAATAGAATGGTATTTAAATGTCTGAAACGAAATTAGTAAAAGTATAAAGAACCTGTAGAGAATTTGTTAAATTTTCTATGAATAACACTTTTGGAAACAATTGTTCAAACTAATTTAATATGGTTGATTTTTAGTTGTAATCGATAATGCCTATTGGTTGATTTAACTATTTAGTATATCTTCACTTTTTTTATGAATAAATTTTAAAATGAAAAAAATTTTATTTTTAAAACCAGTTTTCATGTTTTTTCTTTTAGGAATAATCATAACAACATGTAGCAGGTTTATACTTTTTATATGGTTCTCAGAGCGAGTTACAGAAATTGAAAACTATTGGCTTATCTTTCCTATTGGCTTAAGAATTGATGTAATACTCTTAAGTTATATTGCTGTGTTACCTACTGTTTTAATACTATTGTTACCAGATAATTGGTTGCCAAAAATCAACACGTTTATCAGGTTTTATTTTATTGCGTTTCTATTTTTATTGTTGTTTATGGAACTAGCAACACCTAATTTTATTTTACAATATGACACAAGACCAAATCGACTTTTTGTTGAGTATTTAGAATACCCAAAAGAAGTCTTTGGAATGTTACTCAAAAGTTTTTTAGGCATTATGATTTTTGCGGTTGTAGCGCTATCTATAATTGGATATGTTTTAGTAAAGTATTCAAAGAATTGGTTTAAAGTAGCATCTACTAGTTCATATTGGTTTAAGTTAATTTGTTTGCCATTTGTTGCTTCCTTATTGTTTTTAGGAGCACGTTCTAGTTTAACTTCAAAGCGACCTATAAACGCAAGTGATGCAGTTTTTTGTACAGATCAGTTAACAAATAACCTAGCTTTAAATTCATTGTATACTGTAGGTTTTGCAATTTATTCTTTGAAAAATGAAGAAAACGCCATAGATATGTATGGAAAGTTGCCAATAGATAAGGCTTTAAAAAGGGTTAAAAAATATATGACACCTACAGAATCTGATTATCATGATTCAGAAATTCCTTTGTTGCACTTACAAGAAAGCACACATAAAAGAGAAAAGCCCTATAACCTTGTTATATTTTTGCAAGAAAGCCTTGGAGCAGAATATGTTGGTTCATTGGGAGGATTACCATTAACACCAAACTTTGACGCTTTGTCAAAAGAAGGATTGTTATTTACAAATTTATATGCAACTGGAACACGAAGTGTAAGAGGAATTGAGGCTGTAACAACAGGTTTTTTGCCAACACCTTCAAGGAGTGTTGTTAAATTAGGAAAGTCACAAAATGGCTTCTTTACACTTGCAGATGCTTTAAAGCGGAAAGGATATCAAACAAGTTTTGTGTATGGTGGTTCTGCTAATTTTGATAATATGGCATCTTTTTTTAATGGTAATGGATTTGATAATATTATTGATGAAAGAGATTACAAAAAGGAGGAATACGATTTTAAAGGAAATTGGGGTGTTTCTGATGAGTCTTTAGTGAAAAAAGGAAATCAATTATATGCGTCTTATATTGAGAAACCATTTTTTTCTTTAATGTTTTCGAGTTCTAATCATGAGCCTTTTGAGTTTCCCGATGGAAAAATTGAATTATATGATGAAAAGAAAAGCACTGTAAATAATGCAATAAAATATGCCGATTATGCTATTGGAGAATTCTTTAAACTTGCAAAAAAAGAAGCATATTATAACAATACTGTTTTTATTGTAATTGCAGACCATAATACTAGAACTTGGGGAAAGGATTTAATTCCAGTAAATAAATTCCATATTCCAGCTTTAATAATAGCTCCTAATATAGAAGGAGGCATTACTTACGATAAACTTTGTAGTCAATTAGATATTCCGCCTACATTATTGGATTTAATTGGTATTGATATTGAAACTCCAATGGTAGGACGTAATATTTATGAATTAAATGAAAACACTAAAGGGCGAGCAATTATGCAATTTCACAGCACAAATGCATTTAGAGTTGGTGAAGAATTGATAGTACTTCAATCAGGTAAAGAGCCAGTTCAGTTCAATATTGATGAGAATGATAGTTTAAGCCCAGCTGAACTTAATAAAGACTTAGCAAAAGATGCATTGAGTCACATTATCACTGCTTCAGACCAGTATAATAAGAGAAAATATAAATTAAAACAAAAAGAAAAATAACGGACTTTTATGAAAGAATTTATTGTAGGACGACTTAAAAGCTTAAAATTTGCAATTAAAGGTTGCTTTTTATTAATAACAACAGAACATAGCGTTATGGCGCAAACGAGTTTGTTCTCTATTATTGTTTTTTTAGGGTTTTATTTTGATATTTCTAAGCAAGATTGGATCAATCAAACATTAGCAATGGCTTTGGTTTTAGGAATTGAAGGTTTAAATACAGCAGTAGAAAAAATGGCTGATTTTATTCACCCAGATTTTCATTCTCGAATTGGATTTATAAAAGATATTGCTGCAGGTGCAGTTACTTTTGCAGTACTTGGGGCAGTTACAATATTTTTAATTATCTATTTGCCTTACTTTCTATAATGGCGCCATTTGTTTAAATGGTATTGATTGAAATGCTTATCCCGAAATATAATTGCCGAATTTCACCTTTCTAAGTACAAATATTATTAGTAAAGATATTAAGGCGCAAATACATGTTGTGAAAGGGATGCCAATTAATGGATGAATGGTATTCCAATTAATACCAATATTTTTTAATAAAATTAGGATTAAGATGTGAATTAAATATATACCATAACTATGATCACTAATTACAGTCATAAGTTTGTTGAAATGCTTATGTCTGAACTCCGTATTTTTAAATAAAAGAAAAACACCAGTAGAGCTTAACAGTACATTTAGACTTAAATAACTATAGAAAAGGTTATCAAATTTATGGTTTTTTTCTGTGATGTATATGGTTCCTAAAATTGTAATGGTACATCCGATTATTATAAATAGAAATGGAATAAGTTGTTTGTTATATTCTATTTTAGATAAAAAATAACCAAGAACTAAATATCCAATATAACCAGCGAAATAATCTAGATTTATATTTGGTATATAGGCTTTTAAATATGGAATGCTAAATATAATTGTGCAAAACCAAATCATTAAAAAGTATAGAATTTCATTTCTTGAAGCGTTCTTAATCCATTTTCTTAAAATAGGAATTACTAAATACAAACCAAGTAATACATAAACAAACCATAAATGAAACTTGCTTCCGTTTAATAACTTTGTTAGGAGTGTTTCTAAAAATGCAAATAGGGTAGTATCACTATTTGTTTTAGTAAAGTGATCATAAAGGATATAAACTAAACTCCAAAAAATAAAAGGAGGTATTATTCGAAAAAAACGTTTTTTTAAATACACTTTTAGTTTGTAATCTTCATTTAAAAGCAGTGCACCTGTTATCATAAAAAATATAGGAACACACCATCTAACTATACCATCAAAAAAATTACCAATATGCCAATCTGTATTTGAAACCTTTCCATATTTATAAAGAATAGGAGCAGATACGTGCAAAAGAATAACAGCAATTGTTGCTACTGCTCTTAAGTTTGTCATCCAAATTGATCGTTTTTTCAATTAAATATATTTTAAAGTCTTATTGGTTGTAATTTAACAATTCATCTATAGTGTTTGCTGTAACTGAGTGGTAATTTGCTCTAGATTTTTTATAAATAGCTAAAGCTTCTTCTGTTTTTCCATTTTTCTCAAAAGCTTTAAACAAGGTATTTACGTACCAACGTCTGCCGACTCTAATTAAAAAATCTTCAATATTTTGATCTACATTATTTCCATGATAATCTAGGTTGATAGCTTGTTCAAACCAAACCATAGCAATATGTGAGTTAGTTGCGCTAGATAAATCAAAAGCTTCATCAAAACGCGTCATGTCTTTATTGGTCATTGTCTCTGGGAAGTTTCTAATAAAGTGTACCCATTCTAGCGTCGTCCAATCTTTTGTTAATGTGTCATCAATGGTCACATTTTCTAAAAAGTTGTGTAAGGTTTTTTCAACATTTGAAAACTTATTTGATGTAATAATCGCTTGATTTGTTGGAATACCTGGCTGATAAATCCATGCTTCAGTATTAAATATAACGTTATTTGGTTCTAAAAGATTTGCATTTAGATAGTTTAGAAACTTTTCAGTTGTGATTGTAGAAAACGCATGTGTTTTAAAATAGTCTTTTAAGAAGATGTCAAATTTTTCACGACCGACAGTTTCTTCTAAAGTTCTTAAAAATAAATACCCTTTATCATACGCAATACTGTTCATGCCATCATCAGGATTTTTTCCTTTTAAATCCAGCTTCAGTTTTGTTCTGTAAGGCTCGTCTTTAAAGCTTTCAATCTCTTCGTCTAAATCTTGTCTGCCAATTAATGCAATCATGTTGGCTCTGTCTTTTCCGTAGACCGCCTCCATAATTCGTATTTCAAAGTAGACTGTAAAACCTTCATTCAACCAGAAATCATTCCAAGTAGCATTTGTTACTAAATTTCCAGACCAAGAATGTGCTAATTCATGTGCAATTAAAGATGTTAAACTTTTATCACCAGCAATAACGGTTGGTGTTGCAAAGGTTAAACGCGGATTTTCCATACCTCCAAATGGAAAACTAGGAGGTAAAACAATGACATCAAATTGCTCCCAATCGTAATCACCATATAAGTTTTCGGCAGCTATAACCATCTTTTCCATATCTGAAAATTCAAAATGAGCTTTCTCTATCATCGATTTTTCAGCGTAAACTCCTGTACGCTCACTTACAGCTTTGTATTCAAGATCTCCAACAGCAAGTGCCATTAAGTATGGAGAAATGGGTTGTTTCATTTTAAATGAATACACTCCATCTGCAGTTTTCGCTTTCGGATTTTCAGCACTCATGACAGCCATTAGTTCTTTTGGAACTTTTACAGTCGCATCATAAGTAATTCGAATTTGCGGACTATCCTGAATTGGAATCCAAGTTCTGGTTAAAATTGCTTGACCTTGAGTGAATAAAAAAGGATATTTCTTATCTGCTGTTTGTTGCGGAGTTAACCATTGTAAAGCTTCAGTTTTATTAGTTGTTCTGTAACTTATAGCTATTGTTTTAGTCGTGTTTTTTATTTCAATTGTAAGCGGTTGTCCTAACTGTTCATTAAATTCTCCAAGTTTAAAAGTCGTCTCTTTTCCATCAGCTTCTACCTTGTCAATTTTTAAAAATTTTGAATCTAATATAATGCTACTTGCATTGTTGTTTTCTATGGTATAAGTGGCTTTTCCACTAATGACTTCTGTTTTAAAATCTACAGTTATATCTAAATTTAAGTGCTTAATGGCAGAAATATTAGGTTTTGCATATGAATGTAATTCTTCAGCATAGTTTGTCGTCTTTTTTTCATCTTTAGTTTCTGTTTGGCAACCGAAAATTAACAGCAATAATAGAGGTGAGTAAAGTGCAACTTTTTTTGTAATGTTCATTATTTAGATATTAAATTAGTCTTGATATACTTGTCCTCGATGAGGTTTTAATGCATCTCTAATAGGTCTCATATCTTGTTCATCGACAACCATAAATGCTATGGCATGCATGTCATTTAAATTTTGAAAACCAGTAATGCTTATGTTTAATTTTTGGATTGCAATATATTCTTTTAAATGAATTGTATGGTGTTCTGCAGTTTTTAATGCGTTTGGACCACGAAAATCCCAAATGAGTTTTAGTTTACGCATTAGATACTGAAATTCCATTTTCAGCAAAATTTTTAAAATCTTGCATGTATTTTAAAGATTGTTTTTTAAATGCTCTTGGCATCAAAAACAGCATGACTCTCATTGAAAAACTAAGTGGTGTAAATTCATTTGTTGAAGTCCATTTAGTAAAGCCTTCTTCTGTTTCTTTAAAATGGTTTTTTTGAATATTATTCATTCCCTTAGTCTTGTAAGTCGCACAAAATTTGTTAGGGAAATCATTCTTAGTAATTGTTTCTATGATTTCCATGTCGCGTTTGTCGTACTTATAATTGAGTTTTATTTTTGAGCCTAAGTCTCCTGGATTACCCGAAATGTGTTCGGTAGATTGCAGTCCTCTTTGCCAATGTTTTTTATTGTCGATGTTATTCATTTTTTTTACAAATGCATCAAGAGGAACTTTAACTATAATTTCTGTAGTATAAAGCATTACGAGGGATATATTTTATTGCTTTAAAGATACTTTCTTTTTTTAAAATAAAAGAGCGACTGAGAAGTTTCAATCACCATTTTAGATTACTGGTATGTTAAATCAGTTTAACGAATAACAATCTTCATTGTTTTGTTAAAATTTGAACCTTCAATATGCATAACATATAATTGATTTTTTGGTAAACCTAATGGCATTTTTAAAGTGTTTGAATCACTATATGCAGTTAAGGTTTTAATTTTTTTTCCAGTAATATCAACTACTGAAATATTTAAATCACCAATATAATTATTTATGAATAGTATATTATTAGCAACTTTAATATTGTTTTTAGTGTCAAATTGAGAAACACTTAGTGTATTACTGTATTCAAAGTTTGAAGTGAAAGTTAAGTCATTTCCAGCAACGTTTCCTCCAGCAATAGAAGAGCCAAAAGCTTCATCAGATGTATATCCATTTCCAGCATTAAGGTAGATGCCAATAAATTTAAAGCTATCAATAGACGTTAACCCTAATTCAGTCCAATCTACATCAAGCGTAAATGTCATATCGCTCGCTGCGGTTAAAGTTGAATTTAAAGATGTTTGATATACTAAACCATTATCTCCAATCATACCTGTCTCTGGGATTGACCATAAACCACCAAAGTTAGTATCAATTGCCATGGCATAATCTGGTTCAAAACCTGCAGGAAAACTTAAAACAGAAGCATTGTCACCAGCACTAGAGATAGCTCTTCTTAAATCATCTCCTTGATCATTTACATCAGCGTCAATAGAGGTTCTACCTCCAGTTGATGTATCTAAATAAATCACTAGTGCATCATTAAATTCTCCAGATCCTCTAGTTACTTCAAGTGTTATTGTTGTTCCATCATCATTTATAGTTATTGATCCAGGACCAATCACACCTCCAAAACCAGTATTTCCGTTTCCATTGTAGGTCGTTTGTGAAAAAGACAAAAATGCAGTTAGGCTAAATAAAATTAATAAGTAATTTTTCATCATATATATTATTTTGATTTAACCAAATCTAAGTATAAACTTGCTGATTTTGTAATTATTACAATTACTACATCGTTTTCGTGTTAATAACTTTGAGGAATAAAATATAGAATTCTTTTTAATAATGTATGATTTACACGATAATTAAAAGAATATTTAACCGTTTAGTGAAAGCATCTTGCTAAATGTCTGAATTGTATTATTTTTGCTGAAGTTTGATATAATCATATAATATATTTAATTCATAATTATTACACTATGAAACACTTTATTACTGCTATTTTCTTTTGTTTTTCAGTTACTGTTTTTGCACAAATTGATAAAAATGACATCTTGTTTACTGTTGATGAAGAACCTGTTATGGCTTCAGAATTTGTTAGAGTTTACAATAAAAATTTAGATTTAGTGAAAGACGAATCACAAAAAGATGTAGATGCTTACCTAGAGCTTTTTATTAATTATCAGTTAAAAGTTAAAGAAGCTAGACGTTTAGAACTTGATAAAGATGCAAAATACATTAGAGAATTTACGAATTATAAATCACAGCTGACAAAGAATTTCTTATCGGATAGTAAAGTGACTGAAACTTTAGTGAAAGAAGCTTATGATAGATCTACAGAGGATATTAAAGCGTCTCATGTTCTTATTAGGATTGAAGAAACTAATACAGATACGACTCAAGTTTATAATAGATTATTAGAGTTAAGACAGCGTATAATGAAAGAAGGTTATGATGTTGTTAAAAATGAAGTGCACAATGGAAAAACTGTGTTTGCTGAAGATTTAGGCTATTTCTCAGTGTTTAAAATGGTATATGCATTTGAAACAGCTGCTTATAATACAAAAATTGGAGAGGTCTCAATGCCATTTAGAACACGTTTTGGATTCCATATTGTAAATGTTACAGATAAACGTCCATCGTTAGGTGAAGTAACTGTTGCACACATTATGGTTGCAAATAACCAAAAAGATACTTTACTTGTTCCCGAAACACGTATCAATGAGATTTATAAAAAATTACAGCAAGGAGAAAAATTTGAATCTCTTGCTAAGCAATTCTCAGATGATAAGAGTTCTTCTAGTAAAGGCGGACAATTAGCTCCATTTACTGGTGGACAACTTGGCTCTCAGGAATTTGAAGATATGGCCTTCAGTTTAAAAGATAAAGGACAAGTGTCTGAACCATTTAAAACAGATTTTGGTTGGCATATTGTTAAATTAATTGGAAAAAGTAGCATTCAGCCTTATGAAAAAACTAAAGCAATTTTTGAAAATAAAGTGAAACGTGATTCTCGTTCTAAACTCATAAATACATCCTTAGCAAAACAATTAGACGAAAAGTATAAAGTTGTAGATAATAAAGATGCTTTATCGTATTTCGAAACTATAATTAATGATTCTTACTTTAAGCAAGCATGGATTGTGCCAGTAGATTTAGAGCAAGAAAAAATATTTTTGACCATTGGTACAAAAAAAATCACTTATGGTGACTTCGCGCAACATTTATTTAAAATCCAACGTACATATGCCAATAAAAAAATGAGTACTAAGGCTCTTATTAATAGCATTTATAGTAAATACAAAGAAGATGAAGTGATTCTTTATAACAAAGAGAATTTAGAATTTGAGAATGAAGACTTTGCTCATGTTTTAAAAGAATATAGAGATGGCTTGCTATTATTTGATCTTATGGAAAAGCAAGTTTGGAACGCAGCTTCTAAAGATACAGTTGGATTAAAAGCGTTTCATGCAAACAACAAAGATAATTATATGTGGGAAGATAGAGTAGAAGGTGTAATCTTATCTTCTGCTAATAAGAACATGATAGAAAAAGCAATTAAGTTATTAAATAAAGGAAAAACTATTGAAGCGATTGAAGCTGAACTTAATAAAGATGAAGCTCAAAATATAATTTCTACAAGTGATATTTTTGAGCTTGGTGATAAAGAATTACCAAAGGATTTTGAATTTAAAGAAGGAATTTCAAAAGTATATGAGCATAATGATGCTTATCATGTCATTATGGTTAAAACAGTAATTTCTAAAAGCCATAAAACTTTAGATGCAGCTCGTGGTAAAATTGTTAGTGATTATCAAAATCAAATTGAAAACGATTGGATCAAATCACTTAATGAACGCTATAACGTAAAAGTAGATCATAAAGTTCTAAAAAAGGTAAAATCCTTAATTCTAAACTAGTTGTTGAAAAAATATAGCGTAATCATATTGTGTGTCATATCATTGTCTTCGTGTAGTTTTTTTAAAACAACTGATGATAAAATTCCTGTGGCAAAAGTTAACGATACTTATCTGTATCAAGATGATATTGAAGCCCTTGTTGCTGAAGGTATTTCTGAAGAAGATAGTACATTTGTTGTCAATGGATTTATCAATCGTTGGGCAACTCAATTGCTTCTTGTTGATGGTGCAGAACGTAATCTTTCAGAAGAAAAACAAGAGAATTTTCAAAAACTAGTCAATCAATACAAAAAAGACCTTTACACCAAAGCATATCTTGAAGCTTTAGTGAAAAAAAGTATCGATACAATAGTGAATGCTGATGAAGCACTACAGGTTTATGAAGCTAATAAAGAAACCTTTAAACTTAATGAAGAATTAGTAAGGTTTAGATATATTACCATTCCTAATAATGCGATTAATGAAGACGAAATTAAAGAGCGGTTTAAAAGATATGATGTTGATGATAAAATTTACCTAGATTCTATTTCAGTTCAATTTAAATCCTACTCACTTAACGATTCCTTATGGATACAGACATCACAGATTGTAAACAAAATTTCTGCATTAAATTCGGAAAATAAAAAAGAACTGTTAAAAAAATCTAATTTTATACAACTCAAAGATTCATTAGACCTATATTTGGTGCAAATTAAAGATGTTTTATTTCAGAATGATTTAGCACCTTTAGACTATGTAAAACCTACTATCGATCAGATAATTATCAATAAAAGAAAACTAGAGCTCATTAAAAAGCTTGAAACAGATATTACCAAAGATGCTATTAAAAATAAACAATTTGAAATTTATAAATAACTCAAAACTAGTCGTTGCAATTGCCTTAGCTCTATGTACACAAATAGTTGTAGGACAAGAGATCATTGAAGACGAAGTTGCAAAATCTAAAACACATAAAGATACACTTAAAGCTAGTGATCGTGTGAAAGTCGATGGTGTGGCTGCTGTAATTGGAGATTTTGTAGTGCTAGATTCTGATATAGATAAAGAATTTATCCAACTTCAAGCCAGAGGTGTTTCTACAGCAGATATTACGCGTTGTCAATTATTTGGAAAACTGTTAGAAGATAAACTATATGCACATCACGCCATTCAAGATAGTATTACAATAAATGAATTGGAAATTCGCTCAAGCATAGAGCAACAAATCAATGCATTTCTTGAAACTAAAGGTGGCACAATGGCAGAATTACTTGATTTCTATAATAAGGATAGTGAGCAAAGTTTACGAGATGAAATGTTTGAGATTAACAAAAATGCAAAGTTAGCATCAGATATGCAACGTAAAATTGTTTCAGAAATTGAAGTAACTCCAGAAGAAGTGAGAGAATACTTTAATGATATTCCTGAAGATGAGCGTCCTACTTTTGGTACCGAATTAAAAGTGGCTCAAATTGTTATTATTCCTGAAATATCTGAAACTGAAAAACAAAAAGTTATTGATAAACTTAAAGAGTTTAAAGCAGATGTAATCGAAAATGGAGCAAGCTTCACAACTAAAGCCGTATTTTATTCTGATGATGTCGCATCTCGTAAAGATGGTGGTAAATATACCTTAAATAAAAAACGACCTCGTATGGTTAAAGAATTTAGAGATGTCGCTTTTGGGATGCAAGAAGGTGAAATTTCTGATCCTTTTGAAACTGATTTTGGATACCATATTGTAATGCTAGAAAAAATACGAGGACAAGAATATGATGTTAGACATATCTTACTTAGGCCTAGAGTTACTGAAGAAGCTAAAAACGAAGCAAAAGATAAAATCAATAAAATTAGAGAGCGTATCGTGGCTGGTGAACTAACATTTGCTGCTGCTGCTAAAGAGTTTAGTGATGAGAAGGAAACTAAAAATGATGGTGGACAATTAATCAATCCATACACGCAAGATTTTAATTTTGAATTGACTAAAATGGATCCAGAATTATACGGACAAATTCAAGATTTAAAAGATAATGAAGTGAGTTTGGTTTTGCAAGATCAAGATAGAGTTAACGCTCTAAAATATAAATTACTAATTGTAACTGACCGAGTTGATGAGCATGAAGCCAATTTTGCAAAAGACTACTTGAAAATTAAAAACTTAACACTTCAAGATAAGCAAATTCAAGAAATAGCGAAATGGCAAGAAGAAAAAATTAATGATACTTACATTAAGGTTAATGGCGATTATAGAGATTGTGAGTTTTCTAATAATTGGTTAAAAACAGAAAAACAATAAAGTATGTCTGACGTTGCTGCAATAGAACAGTTTGTAAAAAAATATAATGCCTTAAAAACCGAAGTTGCCAAAGTTATTGTTGGTCAGGATGAGGTCGTTAATCAAATACTAATTTCTATTTTTTCAGGAGGACACTCGTTGTTAATTGGTGTTCCTGGTTTAGCAAAAACCTTAATGGTTAATACTATTGCGCAAGCACTCGGCTTAAATTTTAAGCGTATTCAATTTACACCAGATTTAATGCCTAGTGATATTTTAGGTAGTGAAATCCTAGATGAAAGCAGACATTTTAAATTTATAAAAGGACCAATATTTGCTAATATTATTTTAGCAGATGAGATTAATAGAACACCACCAAAAACCCAAGCAGCTTTATTAGAAGCAATGCAAGAACGCGTGGTGACTGTTGCTGGTCATCAGTACAAACTGAATTTGCCTTACTTTGTTTTAGCTACACAAAACCCAATTGAACAGGAAGGAACATACCCTTTACCTGAAGCTCAATTAGACCGTTTTATGTTCGCTATCAATTTAGAATACCCTTCTTTTGAAGAAGAAGTTCAAGTTGTAAAAGCTACAACGACAGATAAACAGGCTACAGTAAATTCACTGTTTACTGCTGAAGAAATTATTGGTTTTCAAAATGTTATTCGTCGTATTCCTGTTGCAGATAATGTTATTGAATATGCCGTGAAAATGGTAAGTAAAACGAGACCAAAAGCAAATACGGCTTCAGAGATAGTAAGAGAGTTTGTAGATTGGGGAGCTGGACCAAGAGCGTCTCAAAATCTTATTCTTGCAGCTAAAACACATGCCGCAATCAATGGTAAATTTTCACCAGATATTGAAAATGTTCAAGCGGTTGCTCAAGGAATTCTTCGTCATAGAATTATTAAAAACTACAAGGCAGAAGCTGAAGGAATTACTGATGAGCAAATCGTTAAGAGTTTGTTTTAAGTTAAAAAAAACATCACTTTTTAATTTTTAATGGTATCTTAAATTCCTCTTAGTATTTTAAAACTGCATTAAAGTTGAATAATCAAAAAGGAATGTTTCTGAATCTTAAACTAGACAAACTCTTTTGGGTGAGGCTTCTCGCGTTTCTCGCAATTTTAATTCCAATAGTAATGTCTCCTAGAATATGGTTTTCGGAGCGTTTATTTCCTTTGATTTCTCTTTTTGATGGTATTCCAATTCCTAGTTATTCGATTGATATTGTACTCTTGTCTCTATTTATAATCAGCTTTTTAAGCTTTGTTTTAAAACCCACTTGGGAATTCAGTATGCTTATAATTGGCATTTATATTTTTTGGATATTGCTTGACCAAAATAGAATTCAACCCTTTTATTTTGAAATTATTTTTATGGTATTGGCATTGACGCAGTTCAGCAATAATCCTAAACGTGTTAAGCAATGTATTCTCTTAATTTTAGTTGGCACCTATTTCTGGAGCGGTATGCATAAATGGAACGCGCTCTTTTTTGAAAAATGGGCTTTTGGTCTTAGTAAACGTATTCCGTTTGTTCCTGAATGGTTGCGATTAGCCTTTACTTATGCTGTTCCATTTTTAGAAGCATCGTTTGGAGCATTTTTAATTTTCCCAAAAACAAGAACAATTGGGATTTGGTCAATTGCGATAATGCACACTATTATTTTGACAACTTTTATTAAAGGAGGCTATGGCTATATTGTATTTCCAATGACATTCTTTAATGTATTTGTGTTGTTTTATTTGTTCTATAAATCAGCGTTTTCTCCTAAAGATTTGTTTAAGATTAATCATCCAAAAGTCATTGCCTTATTTCTCATTGCTATTGTATTTCCAGTATTAAATTTATTTGGGTTTTATGACCATATTCTAGCGTTTAGTTATTTTTCTGGTAAACCGAAATACTGTAAGATTCATTTTAATAATCCGAATGATATTGAAGCCTTGCCAGAGCATATCAAATTAAACGTAAAGAACGAATATCAAGATTATTATATCGATTTAAACGATTGGTCAGGAAGAACCATTGGTGTAATTGTTTATCCTGAAGAACGCGTGTATTTAAAAGTTAAAAACTATATTGACACCTATCTTGATACTCCAAATACGACTATAGAATATTATTAATTAATTTTATTTATAAATTGAATGTTATAATCAGTTGGAGTGAATTTCATGATTGAATATGAGTGAAATTAGTATCGTGAACAAGCTGATTTGATGGATTAAAAGTACTCGATATGATTTTTCGTATCTCAAAATCACTCGAACTGACGTTTCGAATTTGTATTGTGAGAAATAAATGAAAATAATTACTTTAATAACTGTTTGATATCAATTTTTAAACGTTCAACGTCTTCCAGAACTAAGACATTATAAAAACCTCTAATTTGTTGTTTTTGATCTACTAAAGCTGCAAAACTACTATGATAAAAATCTGAACCATCTTCATTAGGTTTGAAATTCGTCATATACATTTCTGCTTGTAATTTGGTTTTTTCTTCGGAAGCTCTTATAAATTGCCATTTATTATCTGGAATTGCTGTCGCTTCAGAATACCCTTTTAAAACAGGAATTGAATCATGCTTTGGGTCTATCGTATGAGAGATTAACAGAATGTTCTCATCTACTGAAAATGCTTCAGCAATTGAAATTAATTCGGTTCGCATTGGTGGACAAATACTTGGGCAACGCGTGAAGAAGAAATTAGCAATACAAATTTTGTTTTGAATGTCTTCCGTAGAAAAAGAATCTCCTAATTGATTTGTAAATCCTTGGTAAGTCATGTTGTAGAAACGTTGGTTTCCTGTAGCATCAATTTTATAACTTAAAATGGGTAACTCTTTTGAAGACGTATTACAATTCAAAACAAGTAAAAATAATGAACACACTAATAGTTTAAAGTTTGTCAAGGTTGATACGATTTTAGTTTGTCATGCATTTCCTTATCGTATAAAAACACAAACATACTAGCCATCATATCTTGATTAATTTTGGTCGTATTATTGGTGTGAAGCACTAATTCGTAGTTGTGATCTGGATACAGCATAATGCCTTCTGTACTTGAAAAATAAGACACGCTTTTAAGTCCGATTTTATCCACATAATTTTCAGCTTTAGAAACAAATAATATCGAATCTGCTGTTTTATCTCGCAATGCTAAGGTTTCAGAAAAAGGATGTAAATGCGTTGCAATATGATGCATTGTCGTACTGTCTTTTAGTTGAAGTTGATGCGTAATATCATAATTATAAGTTTCTTTTCCAGGGAATATCACCCAATGACCAGATAACGATTCACCTTGGTCGTTTTTATAACTATGGTTATTAGTTTCTATCGGTAAACACATATTTGGACTATTGTCTGATGGACCTTGAAACGGATTTTCAGAATCATAAGGCAGCATCACAAAAACGGTTTTGCTCATTAGAGGTTTCATGAGTTTGCTATGCGGTTTGAAACCTAAATTCACTTCATGTTTAATATCAAACGGATCACCTTTAATATTGTGATTTAAAGATTGCGTTGCTAACAATAAATTTTCATTAGTAAACACAGGAAATCCAAATCCTTCAGGAAATTTGTAGCTTTCAATACCATTACTCATAGACGTCAAACGTGGATATTGTTCACCAATTCTATCATTAAGTTGCCATCTAGAATAGTGTTCGCCTTCAAATAAATCAATATTTGTATGACATATGTAGTCGTTTGAAAGTTGATCGACTTCATTTGTACTTAATGCCTTTGTTTCAAAAGAGGTGATCCAAACCAATTCATTTTTGGTGTTATCTAACTGAATTGAACGTATAACTTTCGGACCTTCCATAGATTTGTAGATATTGTCGATAACTAAAGTTGGAGTAATAACACGTATGGATGAGTCGTTGGATTGAATATTCCACTTCTCATCAACAATGCCTAAGCCATGATATAGCTTTGTTTTTACAATAGCTTTATGCCTGTTTGGAAGTCTTAAATAGTAAATGCCACCAACAATAGTTAATAAAACTATGAACAGCATTGTATATTTTAGTATTTTGGACTTCATTATAAATGGACTACCTAAACAAAACTAAGGCTTTTTTTGATGCGAATAGATTATGAAAAACGAATTTTTGGCTTAGACCTCATGAGAGCTATGGCCATTATTATGGTCATGTGCTCACATACGCTTTGGATAGTTCCTGAAATGAGAGGAATTACTCGAAAATTGTTTAGTGTTTGGGGGATTTTAGGTGTCGATGTTTTTTTTGTTTTGAGTGGTTTTTTAATCGGAAAGATTTTATATAAAATGTATGTCTCTAAAGATTTTACGTTTAAAGATATGAGTTATTTTTGGGTCAGACGTTGGTTTAGAACGCTGCCGAATTACTATCTGACTTTAATTATAAACATTCTTGTCTTTATTTATATTGGAAACCAATTGCCTGATCAATTATGGAAATATGCTCTTTTTCTACATAATTTCACTACAGAATTACCTTGGTTTTATCCTGAGTCATGGAGTTTGTCAGTTGAAGAGTTTGCCTACATTTTAGGGCCTTTACTACTGTATTTGGTTTTGTTTTTCAGAAAAAAGACTGCTCGACCACGATTATTTCTAGAAGTGACACTTTTTATTTTAGTGTTGTTTATCATAAGTAAGTTGATGTATAATCATGAGGAAACAGTTCGTCATATGAGGCATTGGACGCTTAATGTGAAATCGATTGTAATTTACAGAATTGATGCTATTTATTACGGTGTTTTGGCTGCATATATTTCAATTGTAAAACCTAAGTTTTGGTATCGTATAAGGTATATAGCATGCGCTTTTGGAATTGTAGTTTTAATTAGTATGAATTTTTTGATTCCATTAAAAGGATGGTTTATTACAGAATATCCTCAGTTTTGGAACGTATGGTATTTTATAATTAAATCTATAGCAATTGCTTGTACGTTGCCATTATTAAGTGTTGTAAAATCTGCACCAAAATCAATCAGAATACCAATCACTTACATTAGCATTTTGTCATATGCAATCTATGTATTTCATTATTCAATAATTATGCAACTGATGAAATATCTCATTCCTTCAGAACCCATGGAAGGATTAGACCTCGTTATTTATCTTTTAGTTTATGTACTTATAACATTTGTGGTAGCATATTTGGTGTATCGCATATATGAAAAACCAATGACAGATTTAAGAGATTCTTCTAGAATAAAAAAGTATTTTAAGTGAGTTATATTGTCAATTTGGTATTTTACACTACTAAAAACTGATGATAATGCAATTTTATGCAACAAAAATCATTATTCTTTGATATATTTTTAGCATTAAACTCATTTCGTTACACATTTTAAAATCTGACTAAAAATTCGTAATTTTGCAGTCCTTGTCTTCAAGGAAAATAAACTAATATTCACCCTTATTAATTACACATATGGCATTTGATATAGACATGATTAAAAAGGTTTACTCAAATATGGCTGAGCGCGTTGATGCTGCTCGTGATATCGTTGGTAAACCACTTACACTTTCAGAAAAGATTTTATACTCACACCTTTGGGATGGAACACCAAATAAAGCATTCACAAGAGGTAAAGATTATGTAGATTTTGCTCCAGATAGAGTAGCATGTCAAGATGCAACAGCACAAATGGCTTTATTGCAATTTATGCAAGCTGGTAAAACTAAAGTAGGAGTTCCAACAACTGTGCATTGTGATCACTTGATTCAAGCAAAAAATGGTGCAACTACAGATTTGCAACACGCAATTAATACGAGTAATGAAGTCTTTAATTTCTTAGAGTCTGTCTCTAATAAGTACGGAATAGGTTTCTGGAAACCAGGAGCAGGTATTATTCACCAAGTAGTTTTAGAAAATTATGCATTTCCAGGAGGAATGATGATAGGAACAGATTCACATACAGTAAATGCTGGTGGATTAGGAATGGTTGCTATTGGAGTTGGTGGAGCGGACGCTGTAGATGTTATGGCAGGAATGGCTTGGGAATTGAAGTTTCCAAAACTAATTGGTGTTAGATTAACAGGAAAATTATCTGGTTGGACTGCACCTAAAGATGTAATTTTAAAAGTTGCTGGTATTGTTTCTGCAAAAGGAGGAACTGGAGCAATTGTAGAATATTTTGGTCCTGGTGCAACTGCAATGTCTTGTACTGGAAAAGGAACCATTTGTAATATGGGAGCCGAAATAGGAGCAACCACATCTACGTTTGGTTACGACGAATCTATGGAACGCTATTTGCGTTCTACAGATAGAGCTGATGTTGCTGATGCTGCAAATCAAGTTAAAGAGTATTTAACAGGTGATGCTGAAGTATATGCAAATCCTGAAGACTATTTTGATCAGGTTATTGATATTAATCTTTCTGAATTAGGACCTTTATTAAATGGGCCTTTTACTCCAGATTTATCTACTGAAGTCGGTTCTGCAATGGGAGAAAAAGCGAAAGCTAACGATTGGCCAATAAAAGTAGAATGGGGTTTAATTGGGTCTTGTACCAACTCCTCTTATGAAGATTTATCTCGTGCTTCTTCTGTTGCGCAACAAGCAATAGATAAAGGTGTGAAGATGAAATCTGAATTAGGAATTAATCCAGGTTCTGAACAAGTACGTTTTACTGCTGATCGCGATGGGATTCTTCAAATTTTTGAAGGATTAGGCGCTAAAATATTTACAAACGCATGTGGACCATGTATTGGTCAATGGGCTCGTTATGATGATCCTAAAAATGCACCTAAGAATAGTATAGTGCATTCGTTTAATAGAAATTTTGCCAAGCGTGCTGATGGAAATCCAAATACACATGCATTTGTGGCTTCACCAGAATTAACAGCTGCAATAGCACTTGCTGGTCGCCTAGACTTTAATCCAATGACTGATGCTCTAATCAATGAAAACGGAGAAGAAGTGATGTTAGATGAACCAACAGGATGGGAATTACCTCCTAAAGGTTTTGAAGTAAAAGATAATGGTTATTTAGCACCAATGGCTGATGGAAGTGGTGTTCAAGTTACTGTAGCTTCAGATTCTGAAAGACTACAATTATTAACGCCTTTTGAACCTATTGGAAACGATATTTCTGGCGCTAAATTATTAATAAAAGCGTTCGGTAAATGTACTACAGATCATATTTCTATGGCTGGACCTTGGTTACGATTTAGAGGACATTTAGATAATATTTCTAACAACTGTTTAATTGGCGCTGTTAATGCCTACGGAAAGAAAACAAACTTCGTTAAGAATCAATTAACTGGCGATTTTGGTGGTGTTCCAGATACTGCAAGAGCATATAAAACGGCAGGAATTAAATCTATAGTTGTAGGAGATCATAATTATGGTGAAGGCTCATCTCGTGAGCATGCTGCAATGGAACCTAGACATTTAGGTGTTGTTGCTGTCATCGTAAAATCTTTTGCACGTATCCATGAAACAAACCTTAAAAAACAAGGAATGTTAGGATTGACATTTGCTAATGAAAGTGATTACGATTTAATTCAAGAGGATGATACATTTAACTTCTTAGATTTAAATGAATTTGCTCCTGGGAAACAATTAACAATTGAAATTGTTCATGCAGATGGAAATAAAGACACTATTAAAGTCAATCATACGTATAATCAATCTCAAATTGATTGGTATAATGAAGGTTCTGCTTTAAACTTAATTAAAAAGGAAAATGCAGCTTAATAAACTGTATTATTAAATAAAAAAAGCCCTTGAAATCTCAAGGGCTTTTTTTATGATAAAAATGTAAGGATTAAAGGTTTAATACGACTTGAATATTATCTAACAATAAAATACTCAAAATGCAATCCATTTGGTTCTTTGATGATGTCAATCTATTTAAGGTGCTTTGTCCTCATAAATTCAAAGCCTATAAAAAAGAACATGATTTTGATGCTTATAAAAAGAAGGATTACATCTACTTTGAAGAGGATTCAGCTAACAAAGTCTATCTCATCGAAAAAGGTAAAGTAAAGATTGGTTATTACAACGACAATGGTGATGAAATTGTAAAAGCAATTTTATCGAAAGGAGAATTATTTGGTGAAAAGGCTATACTTGGTGATAATGTTAGAGATGAATTTGCGCAGTCTATTGATAATGCTACGTCTATTTGTCCAATAGGAGTAACCACATTGCATGAATTAATGCGTGATAATCAAACCTTCAGTTTTAAAATCTATAAGTTTATTGGATTTAAATTTAAAAAATTAGAACGCCGACTTCAACTGTTATTATTTAAAGATACTAAAACGCGATTAATCGAGTTTTTAGATGAGCTTTGTTCAGATTACGGCTATGATTGTGACAAAACAGGAGATCACGTTATTAAACATCCATACACTCAAAAAGATATCGCGTCTTTAATTGGTACTTCAAGACCAACACTTAATATTCTTCTAAACGAGCTTAAAGAAGAGAATTATATCGATTTCAACCGAAAAGAGATAAGAATTTTAAAAAAAAGTGCTTAGTGTTAGCTAGCTAACATTTTTTAATAATGTCAAACTATAATTTTGAAGTATTAAATAACTTTAAAATTTTAAATGATGATTAAAAAAATGTTTTTAGCAATTTTGGCACTAGGATTTGTAGCCACTTCATGCAGTAGTGATGACGATAACACAAGTAGTGCTCCAACAAATTCAGATTTAGTTTTGAACTTAGCAGGTTTAGAAGCTTTAGGTAATGATTTTGTTTACGAAGGATGGATTATTGTAGATGGAGCGCCAGTTTCTACAGGAACGTTTACCAGTGTGACGTTTCCTCAAACCTTTTCAGTCAATACTTCAGATTTAAATAGTGCAACAACCTTTGTACTTTCTATTGAACCAGCAGTTGATTTAGATCCAGCGCCAGCTGCAACAAAAATTTTAGCAGGTGATTTTTTAGGAGCTTCTGCTAATGTGAATTCTGATGGTATTGTTGGAGATTTTAGTGCTTCGACAGGAACTTATATTTTAGCAACTCCTACTGATACAGATGATACTAATGAAGAAAGTGGTGTTTGGTTTTTAGATAATTCAAGTGGAACAGGAATGACAGGATTAGATTTACCTGTGTTAACTGAAGGTTGGAAATACGAAGGTTGGGCAGTTTTAGAAGGCACTCCAATAAGTACAGGAACATTTACTGATCCTGCTGCTGCAGATGAAAATGCTGCAACTTCAATGTTTAAAGGTGATGCAGGAAATGGTCCTGGATACCCTGGAGAAGATTATTTACAAAATGCTCCAACAGGAATGACGTTTCCAACAGATTTAAGAGGTGCAACAATTGTGATTTCAGTTGAACCAAGCCCAGATAATAGTCCGATGCCATTTACCCTAAAACCTTTAGCTCATATGGTTCCTGCAACTGCAATGACACATACTGCTATTTCTATGGGAATGGGACCAGTAGCTACAATTTCAGGATCTGTAACTAGAAACTAATATAAGTCGTTGTTTGTTTTAATGAAATTCGTCAATTCGAGTGAATTTTACGATTGAAAATAAGTGAAAATAGTATCGAGAATAAGAATTTTAACTTAAAATTTGTTCTCGATACTATTTATCGTACGACAAAATCACTCGAACTGACGTTTCATTGTGTTTTTGAAATTAAAATATACAAGGAGTTTGTCTAATTACTTATGAAAAAGAAAAATTTATTGATATTTTGATGTTAGATTTGAAACGCATTGCCGACTATGGTAATGCGTTTCTTTATTTTGTTATTATGGCTAGATCTAAAAAATCAAAAATTTACAATCTCATATTTTTAATTGTAATTGCGTTGCTACTTATTCCGCAGACAAGACAACCAATTCAGGTGTTTATAAATAAAGGCATTACTTTAATTGTAAAACCTTCAGTAATTGATCACTCAGAACGAAAAATACTTTCCAGCTACGATTGGGAGCTTAGAGGTATTTCTGAAACTAATTTTGATTTTAATTCAGCTAAAGAAAAAGTGGTTGTCATAAACTTTTGGGCAACGTGGTGTCCACCATGTATTGCAGAAATGCCAAGTATGGAAGAACTTTATCAGAATTATAAAGACAATGAAGATGTCGTGTTTTTATTTGTATCAAATGAAGAGGTTTCAGTAATTGAAAAGTTTATGTCTAAAAAAGAGTATAGTTTTAATGTCTACCAATCAGTAACTGAACATCCTAAAGAATTTAATGTATCTTCAATTCCAAGAACATTCGTCATAAGTAAAACAGGAGAGATTGTAATTGATAAAACTGGTCCAGCAGATTGGAATAGTGACGCTGTAACCAATACGATTGATGAGTTGCTTAAAGCGTTTTAAAAAAGGCTTTAATAAATGACCAAGAGAACAGCGAAGACATGATTTTTATATCTTCTAAAAATGTGGAGTCTTCATCTAAAAATTTAAACATGGTTTGAACGGAGTTTTTGCTATAAAATTGCTCGAAAATCCATTCACCTTTATGATTATCATCTTTAAGAGTTTTTAGAAAAATTTTGTCGTAAAATTTATATTTACTCTTAAATAAATTGTGAGAAGGTATTTTGTTGGCTTTAATATTCTCTATTATTTTTGCGACTTTCTTTTCAGTATGTTTGAAGGAATATCCTGTTGAGCCTTTTACCCAACCACCTCCTGTTCCAATTTTGGTTACTTTGTTGGTGTTAAATTTAGAGAAGTCATAGTTGGTCATTGGAATTTGACCAACTTCAGTTTCTACCATAGTGTAGTTGTCTATTTGTAAATAGTCTTTGATATATGTTTTAATGTAGGAATCATAAATAGTTTGATCGACCAAGTTTTCGGTAAAATATGTGAATTCTACTAAGGCTTCGGTTTTTGAAAAAGGCAAGACATACATAAATGTGGTTTGGTTTTCATCTTTCAAACGATAATCCATCATTGTGATTTTCGTGTCATCAAAACATTCACTATCAGTTTTTATAATCCAACCTTTAAAATGCTGAATGATCGAAATATTATCGTTATTCTTAATAGAGAATTCTTCGGGAATCCGACTATCAAAAATATGTAATGCTGTGTAATTGTTTTTATCTGTTGACACTAAAACTGTTTCATTAGCTTTAACAGAAGATGCTTTTTCAGTTATAAAATGAATGTTATCTTTTTCTCTAAGTTGAGTTTTAGCATAATTATAAAAATCGATTGCTTTTATTGCATGATAAGTATATGGGTTTAACTCTAAATTTATTTTCTTTTTAGAAGTGATTACAGATGCATTCTTCCAAGATTTATGAATGATAGAACTCCATTGAGAAGTATCCTTTTGCCAAAAACTCCACGTTTTATCATTGGTGTTTTTTTCTGAAGGGTCGATAAGAGCAATTTGCTTATTCTTAAAATAGGAATCTTCAGACAATTTTAAAGCCAGTTGAAAACCAGCCAAACCATTTCCAATGATGATATAATCGAAATGGGAACTTTCAGTCATAAATAAATACTTATTTTTTGAAATATTTGAAAGGTACGAATAACATTCCGAAGCATTCGCCATCAGCTTTTCCTAAGTGTTTATGATGCATTTTATGAGCACGTCTAACACCTTTTGCGTACCAATTATTAGCATTTCTAAACATTTTTAAACGTTGATGAATAAAAATGTCGTGAACTAAAAAGTAAGTTGCACCATAGGCCATAATGCCAAGAGCGATTGGTAAGCAAAACCACATGTTTTCATAGCTCCATAAATAAAAACAAGTCATACTGACTAAAGCATAAAAAATAAAAAATGCATCATTTCGTTCAAACCAACTGTTGTGATCTTTTTTGTGATGATCTTTATGTAAATTCCATAAAAATCCATGCATGACGTATTTATGAGTAAACCAAGCCATAAATTCCATAGTGCAAAAGACACCTAAAAAAATAAGAATCCACAATACAGTTTGCATACGATTATAATAGATTTAATTGATATTTGACATAGCTTCTGGTAAGTAACTCAAACTTCTTGTAGTTTGGTACTCTAATTCTTGTCGATTTTATATCTAAAGCTGGAGTTTTCTTTAATTTTTTCAGCAACTGACTATAATATCTATACGCCATAAATACACCAAATTTAGCTTCTATAGGTAAGTTTTTGATGCCTTTAAGGCCTTTTTCAAAATCACGCTCTATGTCATCTATAATTGTTTTTTTAGAATCTTCATCTAAATGATTAAGATTTGTATTTGGAAAATAAGTTCTACTTAAATCTTCAAAATCAACTTTCAAATCTCTTAAGAAATTTACTTTCTGAAAAGCAGAACCTAAGCTCATTGCAGAATCTTTAAGAGCATCATATTTTTCTTGATCACCTTTAACAAACACTTTCAGGCACATTAATCCAACCACATCAGCAGAGCCATAAATATAGTTTTTATATTCTGTATCTGTAAGGTAATTTTGTTTGTGTAAATCGAGTCGCATACTTTTCATAAATGCATCAACCATACTTTTTTCAATAGCATATTTATGATAGGTTTCTTGAAACGAATTTAAAATTGGGTTCAGACTAATTTTATGTTCTAGCGCTAATTCTAAATCATTTGTAAACTTATTAAATAATAGTTCTTTGTCATAGTCATGGAAACTATCAACAATTTCATCGGCAAATCTTACAAATCCATAAATATTGTAAATGTCTTGGCGAATTGAACTTGCCAGCATTTTTGTTGCTAATGAAAATGACGTGCTGTAAGATTTGGTAACAACCTTACTACATTGGTAAGAAACGGTATCAAAAATGGCTTTCATCTGTTGTTGTGGTGTTTTTTAATAAGTTCTGCGACTAACTTTCCTGAAATTAGTGAAGGCGGAACTCCTGGTCCTGGAACCGTTAGTTGTCCTGTAAAATAAAGATTGTTCACTTTTTTGCTTTTCAATTTTGGTCTCAAAAAAGCGGTTTGTAAAAGTGTATTTGCCATTCCATAAGCATTACCTTTATAGGAATTGTAATCTTGTATAAAATCATTAACACAAAAGGACTCTTTAAAGATAATGCTTTTTTCAACGCTTTGAGAAGTGAGCATTTCAAATCGATTAATAATCTTGTTAAAATATTGTTCTCTTAATTCTGAAGTATCTTCTAGTCCTGGAGCTAATGGAATTAAGAAAATCCCAGCTTCTCTGCCTTCAGGAGCAGCATTGCTGTCTGTTATTGAAGGAAAACTTGCATAAAACAATGGATTTTCTGGCCACTTCGGTGTATCATAAATATCTTTCGCATGAACGTCAAAATCTACATCAAAAAATAAGGTATGGTGGTTAACATTTTTTAGTTTTTTATCAAAGCCTACATAAAACAATAAGGAAGAAGGCGCAAAGGTTTTTTTCTCCCAATATGTTTCAGAATATTGCACATAATTAGAATCTAAAAGTGTTTCAGTATGATGATAATCTGCTCCACTTAAAATAATATCGCTATTATATGTTATGTTATTTGCGATAATCCCAGTAGCTTTTCCATTATCTACGATGATCTTATCGATTGGATTTTCAGTTTTAATAGTCACACCTAAGCTCTTTGCTAAAGTTTCCATAGCTAGAATAACTTGATACATGCCTTTTTTAGGATGAAATGTTCCAATTCCAAAATCGGCATAATTCATAAAGCTATAAAATGAAGGTGTATTATCAGGTTTAGCACCAAGAAAAAGTACAGGGAATTCAAGAATCATAGCTAATCTATCATTGCTAAATGCTTTCCTGACATCTTTTTTTATGGTACTAAAAAACTGATTGATTTTTTTTATGGTAACAGGTGTTACCAATTCGAAAGGTGAAACTCCAGGTCTGTAAACTAAATCTTTTATTGCTACATCATAATTATCTTGTGCATTGTTAATGAATTTCATGAGCTTTTTTGAACTCCCTTTTTCTTCATTTTCAAAAGCGGCACAAATTTTATCTATAGTATCCTCAATAGTGATGTAATCATCTTTTCCGAAATAAACGCTATAGGCTGGATTTAGTTTTTCTAGTTTATAATAGTCTTCTGGGCTTTTATTAAAATCTGAAAAGAAGCGCTCAAAAACATCAGGCATCCAATACCATGTTGGACCAATATCAAAAGTGAACCCTTCTTTCTTTAGTTGCCTAGCACGACCACCAATAGTTTTGTTTTTTTCAAATATGGTAACACTAAAACCTGCTTTAGCTAAATAACATGATGCTGCTAAAGCGGAAAATCCAGAACCAATAATTGAAACAGTTTTTTTCATTGTTTAACAAAATTACAAAAAAGTTAAACAAAAAATGGTTTTGATAACAAAATTTTATAGTTTTTTAACTAAATCTTTTATTGTTTTAAAAGGAACAATTTGTTTAGGTAGTGAGTTTAAATCAATTTCATCTAACTGTTTACCTAATATCCAAAGTTTGGTAAGTTTATTTTTAAGGATGCTTTCGGAAAAGACTTTAATATAATTTTTAATATTTTCTTTTTCAGGTTTTACTGTAAAATAAGATATAAACGTAATTTCGTCATAGTAATTTAAAATGTCCTTTAGGCTATCGGTTGGAACACTTTGACCTAAATAAATACTTTGATGTCCGTTTTCAATGATTTTATAGTTTATCATCATAAGTCCAAGTTCATGGACTTCATTATCAGGTAAAAATAGAACAAACGTCTTTTTAGAGTTTACTTGATTTTGAGACTGAAGGATTTCAGTATTTATAAGAATTTTTTGCCGAATTAAAGTCGTAGCAAAATGTTCATGAGCAGGAGTGATGGTGTCTGTTTGCCAGAGCATTCCTATTTGATTTAGTAAAGGAATAAAGTCATCATAAAAAATATCTGTGAATGATTTTTCTTTTTCTAAATATGAATACGTGTCATAAAATAACTTTTGATCAAAATTAATCATTGAAAGTTTGAAGGCGGTCAATACATGGTTATTTGTACCATCATTTATAGCGACTTCTCTTACTAATTCTACGATTTCTGAAGTTTTAACAGTTGCTAATTTTGAGATTTTATAGCCATTATTGTTTAAATAGCTAATGTTTAACAGTTTTTGAAGATTACTCAAACTGTAATATCTAATATTTGTACCTGTTCTTTCTGGCTGTAGTAAGTTGTATCTTTTTTCCCAAATTCTAATGGTATGTGCTTTGATACCACTCAGATTTTCTAGGTCTTTTATACTAAACGTACTTTTTATGTTGTTCATTTTTAATAGAAAAAGATTAAACAAAAATAAACTTTTTTTATTTGAATATGTGGTTGAAGATTTTTTTTTAAGTAAACAAGGGATTAATGTGCGCACGAGAAGACTCGAACTTCCACGGACTAATGTCCACCAACCCCTCAAGCTGGCGCGTCTACCAATTCCGCCACGTGCGCATTATTTTAAGTAAAGATAAAAAAAAAGCTAAGCGAATGCTTAACTTTTTTTGTTGTGACCAGTCTGGGGCTCGAACCCAGGACCCTCTCCTTAAAAGGGAGATGCTCTGCCAACTGAGCTAACTGGTCATTAAGTTTCTCTAACGAGGGTGCAAATATAAAACGTTTAATTAATATTCCAAACCTATTATTGGATATTTTTTTGTTTTTTTGTTATCTTGTTACTTATGTTTTTAATAATCAATTTATAAGAAGAAAATGATGTTAATTTTAGTTGGATATATGGGGTCTGGAAAGTCTATTATTGGAAGGGAATTAGCGAAAGTTCTTAACTATGATTATGTGGACTTTGATGATTTTATTGAAATTCAAGAAAATGCATCAATTAAAACCATTTTTGAAACCAAAGGAGAAATATATTTTAGAAAGGCTGAAAGTAAATACTTAGACAAAATAATTAAGTTAAAAAAAACTATTGTTTCTCTTGGAGGAGGTACACCTTGTTATGGAAACAATATGGAACGAATTTTAGATTCTAATGAGTCTACTAGTATTTACCTAAAAGCAAATATCCCAACATTATCTAAAAGATTGTTTGATGAGAGGTGTAAAAGGCCATTAATTGCACATATAAATACAATTGAGCAACTAAATGAATTTATAGGGAAGCATTTATTTGAAAGAGCTGCTTTCTATGAAAGATCCAATATGAGTATCAAGACTGATGATAAATCGGTTGAAGAAGTAGTAGAATCTATACTATTACAATTATTCTAAATATGCTTTATGTGTTTTTCCTGATAGAATAATCTCTATATGTTCGTTAAGGGAAGTAGATAGTGATATGCCTTTAAAATCTGCTTTTACAGGATATTTTTTATGATTTCTATTAACAAGAACTGCAGTTTTAAATTGCTTAAGTGGGACATCTAAAAAGTGTTTTACACCATATATTAATGTACTGCCAGAATTTAGAACATCGTCAACAAGAACTATTGACTTATTGATGTATTCATCTTGATTTAAAGATGTCATTATTGGAGCCTGCGGATTTTTTTTATCAATCTGGACTTTACATAGAATCGGTTTTAAATTTGAAATTTTCTCAAGGTTTTGTTTGAGTTTTTTTGCTAATATATAGCCATTACTTTCAATTCCAGCTAAAATGATATCTTCTTCGTACACATTGCTTTCATAAATTTGATAAGCAATACGTCTTATTTTATGCTGTATTTCCTGATGATTGAGAATTATATTTTTAGTAATGCTCATACTATTTCCGATTTCTTCAAAGATAAAAAAGAGTTTGTTAATGATTGTTTAAATTTTAGATATCTTTATCTGGTGTGTCATAAAAATCATCAATATCTCTTCTGTCTTTTTTTGTAGGTCTTCCAACTCCTTTTTTTCTATAATAATCTTTTGAATATTTTAATAAGTCTTTAGCATCAAAGGCTTCTTTAGGTGTGATATCTTTTCTGTAAAGATCTACTAATTTTGCACCAACTCTACTCTCTGGTAAATCATTTACGATAATGATATAATTAATTTGATCCTTTCGTAATTCAATTTTATCAGTTGCATAAACCTCTCTACTTGGTTTAACGGCTTTGCCATTTACTTTTACATGACCTTTTTTACATGCATTTGTTGCAATGCTTCTGGTCTTAAAATATCTAATACTCCAAAGGTATTTATCTACTCGCATATTAAAGTTGTAAAAATGGCGTTAATTGTTTGATGCAAAAATATATATTATTGTATCTTGCACCCTAAAAATAAGCAATATTGTATCATTTAAAATAGGTCGCATTATTTTGAATGTATGTTAAAGAAAAGAAATCTAAATTATGACTTTTAGAAATACCATAGTAATTCTATTACTTTCAGTTTTGTGTTTTACCTCTTGTAAAGATGATGAAAGTGATTTTGTATCAATACCACCAAGAGATAGAACAGAGCAACAAGCAGCCGATAAAGATTCTTTATTAGATTACTTAAGCACACATTACTACAATTCTTCAACGTTTGAAACTCCAGGTAATTATACTTACGATGATATTGAAATATCGGAGCTTCCTATAGATGTGAATGGTAATTATGAAGATTTACCAAATCCTGATATCAATACGTTATTAATTGATGCTATTGAAACATTTACTGCTGAATATAGAGATGTTGAATATGAATATTATACACTTAAACTAAATCAAGGAGGAGGAGATACTCCATATTCATCAGATACAGTTAATATTAATTATATTGGACTTTTAACTGATGGAGAAGATTTTGATAGTACAGCAAATTCAGAAGATTTAGATCTTATTACGCTTATTGAAGCTTGGCGATTGGTTTTGCCAAATTTTGGAACTACTACTGAGATTGTTGAAAACGAAGATGGTACATACTCTTACGATAATTATGGTTTAGGAGTAATGTTTGTTCCATCTGGCTTGGCTTATTTTAATGCACCTCCTTTTGGTATTTCTTCATATTCAAACCTTATATTTAAGTTTGAATTATATACGACTGAAGCTAATGATCATGACGGAGATTTAATCATGTCTTACATAGAAGACTTAAATAATGATGGTAATGTTTTTGATGATGATACCGATAATAATGATTTACCTGATTTTTTAGACATAGATGATGATGGTGATGGTATATTAACGAAATATGAAGATCTCGATAATGATGGAGATCCTACTAATGATGATACAGATGAAGATGGTATTCCTAATTATTTAGATTCGGGAACAGCAATTTCAAATCAAGAAGAAGATAATTAAACAAAAAAAAGCCGTTTTTAACGGCTTTTTTTTTGTTTAATATTTTCTTATAAATAGCTTAAATGATTGAATAAATTAAACATCTTGATTATAGTTAATACTAAATCCAGATCTTTAATTTTTTCTCTTCAACACCTTATTTGATGCCTTTAGAATTGCATCAGCATTAAGACCATATTTATCCATAAGCTGAGCTGGAGTTCCAGATTCACCAAAAGTATCATTAGTTGCTACAAACTCTTGAGGCGTTGGACGATGTTGAGCCAATACTCTAGCTACACTTTCACCTAAACCACCTAAATGATTGTGTTCTTCAGCAGTAACAATACAACCCGTTTTAGCAACAGAATCTAAAATAGCTTTATCATCTAAAGGTTTGATGGTGTGAATATTAATAACTTCAGCAGATATTCCTTTTTCATTTAATTCTTTTGCAGCTTCAAGAGCTTCCCAAACCAAATGACCAGTAGCAACAATAGTAATGTCATCACCTTCAGTTAGACGAATTGCTTTGCCAATTTCAAAAGTTTGATCTTCAGGAGTAAAGTTGGCTACTTTTGGTCTTCCGAAGCGTAAATACACTGGTCCATGATGTTCAGCAATAGCAATAGTTGCAGCTTTGGTTTGATTGTAATCACAAGTGTTAATGACAGTCATTCCAGGCAACATTTTCATTAACCCAATATCTTCAAGGATTTGGTGTGTTGCTCCATCTTCACCTAAAGTTAATCCTGCGTGAGATGCACAGATTTTTACATTCTTATCAGAATAGGCAACACTTTGTCTTATTTGGTCATAAACACGACCAGTAGAAAAGTTAGCAAATGTACCCGTAAATGGAATTTTTCCACCAATAGTCATACCTGCGGCTAAGCCTATCATATTTGCTTCAGCAATTCCTACTTGAAAAAAACGTTCTGGATGATTCGCTTTAAAATCGTCCATTTTTAATGAGCCAATTAAGTCAGCACAGAGTGCTACAACATTTTCATTGGTTTGTCCTAATTCTGTTAGTCCAGCTCCAAAACCTGAGCGTGTATCTTTATTTCCTGTATTTGTATATGTTTTCATTGTCTTTCTTGATTGATGATTAATAGTCTCCTAAAGTTTCAGCATTTTGTGCTAATCCATTTTCTAATTGCTCATCATTAGGCGCTTTACCATGCCAAGCGTGAGTATGCATCATAAAGTCAACACCATTTCCCATAATTGTTTTTAATAAGACACAAACGGGTTTTCCTTTTCCTGTTAATGATTTAGCTTCAGCCATTCCTTTTAAAATCGCATCGATATCATTTCCGTTTTCAATATCTACAACGGTCCAACCAAAAGCTTCAAATTTAGCTCTGATACTTCCCATAGGCAAAACAACATCTGTAGAACCGTCAATTTGTTGTCCGTTTAAATCAATAGTAGAAATAATATTATCTACATTGTTTCCAGCAGCATACATAATCCCTTCCCAATTTTGTCCTTCTTGTAATTCGCCATCACCATGTAAACTGTAAACGAGATGTTTATCGTTATTTAGTTTTTTTGTTTGAGCAGCACCTAAAGCAACAGAGAATCCTTGTCCTAAAGATCCTGAAGCGACACGAATACCAGGCAAACCTTCGTGAGTTGTTGGATGACCTTGTAATCTTGTATTAATCAGCCTGAATGTATTTAATTCTTCTACAGGAAAATATCCTGATCTCGCAAGAACACTATAAAAAACTGGAGAAATATGTCCATTAGAAAGGAAGAAAAGGTCTTCACCAATTCCGTCCATATCAAACGTGTCTTTTCGATCCATAATATCTTGGTATAATGCGACGAAGAATTCAGCACATCCTAAAGAACCACCTGGATGGCCTGAGTTTACCTTGTGAACCATTCGTAAAATATCTCTACGAACTTGAGTTGTAAAATCTTGTAATTGTTGTGTGTTTGGCATATAAATAGTGTGAGTAATTTCAGCATCAAAAATAAAGTTTTCATAAGCCTAATCAAAAATAGGAACCTGTCACTTATTAACGATTTTGGTCAGTTGCTAACAATTTGAAAGCGTTTTAAAATAATGAATCTGAGTTTTAAGTTTTTACTAGTATAATTTTATTAAATGTTTAAGACCATAATACGTCTAGATAATTATCTTTGCTCACTGATGAATGAACTTTATGAATTTTGAATTAAAAGCTAGTGATCCTCAAAGTAAAGCCAGAGCTGGAGTAATTACCACAGATCATGGCAAAATTGAGACACCAATATTTATGCCTGTTGGAACTGTTGCTTCTGTAAAAGGCGTACACCAAAGAGAACTTAAAAATGATATCAATCCTGATATAATCTTAGGAAATACCTATCATTTATTCTTGAGACCGCAAACACCAATTTTAGAAAAAGCAGGTGGTTTGCATAAGTTTATGAATTGGGATCGGAATATCTTAACAGATTCAGGCGGTTATCAAGTATATTCATTATCTGCTAATAGAAAAATTAAGGAGGAAGGTGTAAAATTCAAATCACATATCGACGGAAGTTACCATGTATTCACGCCAGAAAATGTGATGGAAATTCAGCGAAGTATAGGAGCCGATATCATTATGGCTTTTGATGAATGTACACCATATCCTTGTGATTATAATTATGCTAAACGATCGATGCACATGACGCATCGTTGGTTAGAGCGTTGTTTAAAGCATTTAGATAAAACGCCATTCATGTATGATTATGAGCAAACATTTTTCCCTATTGTTCAAGGAAGTACCTATAAAGATTTAAGACAGCAATCTGCTGAATATATTGCCAACGCAGGAGCTCAAGGAAATGCAATTGGTGGTTTATCTGTTGGTGAACCAGCCGAAGAAATGTACGCAATGACAGATGTGGTATGTGAAATTTTGCCTTGGGATAAACCTCGTTATTTAATGGGAGTTGGAACACCAATAAATATTTTGGAAAATATTGCACTTGGTGTTGATATGTTTGATTGTGTTATGCCAACACGAAACGCTAGAAACGGAATGTTGTTTACAGCGCATGGAAGCATTAACATTAAAAACCTTAAATGGGCAGACGATTTTTCTCCTGTTGATGAAATGGGAATAACGTTTGTAGATACCGAATATAGTAAAGCGTATCTTAGACATTTGTTTACTGTAAACGAATTGCTAGGAAAACAAATTGCTACGATTCATAATCTCGGATTTTATATGTGGTTGGTAAGAGAAGCTAGAAAGCATATCTTAGCAGGAGATTTTAGAGAATGGAAAGACAAAATGGTTAAACAAATGGATAAGCGCTTATAATGCTGAAAATATTAGATTGGTACATATTAAAACGCTATTTGTTCACATTTTTGATGATGTTACTTCTGTTTATTCCTATAGGTATAACAGTTAACCTTGCTGAAAAAATTGGAAAAATATTAGAACAGGAAGTTCCTTTTCCTGCAGTAGCCCAATATTATTTAGATTTTACAATCTATTTTGCCAATTTATTATTTCCTATTTTTTTGTTTTTATCTGTCATCTGGTTTACTTCTAAGTTAGCTAATAATACCGAAATTGTCGCTTTTTTAAGTTCTGGTGTGTCTTTTACAAGGTTTTTGAGACCTTATTTAATAGGAGCAACAATTGTATCAGCCTTTGCATTATTACTAGGATTGTATTTAGCTCCAAAAGCAAGTAAAGGATTTAATACGTTTAAATATAATTACTTGAAAAGTAATAAGGGTCTAGTGAAAACTCAAAATATTTACAGGCAAATAAATGATAACGACTTTATTTATGTGAGTAATTTTGATCCAAATTCAAAGCGTGGAAATAATTTTACGTTTGAACATTTTGAAGGTAATGAATTGAAATATAAAATTTCTGCGAATTCAATTACTTATATGGATTCAACGTATCGACTAGTAAATTATTCTAAAAGAATTGTTGGCGAACATGATGATATTATTGAAACTACACGACGAAAAGACACCTTATTTTCATTTGATGTAGATGATTTGACACCAGTAGTCTACATTGCAGAAACCCTTCAATATGGAGAGCTTAATAGGTTTATTGAAAAAGAAAAGCAAAGAGGTTCATCAAATATTGGTCGTTACGAAGTGGTAAAATATAAGAAATGGAGTTTGCCAGTATCTGTATTTATTCTAACAATTATTGCTGTTGCTGTATCTTCTGTTAAAAGAAGAGGTGGAATGGGCGTAAATTTAGCCGTCGGAATTACAATTGCCATGGTTTATGTCTTCTTTGATAAAGTGTTTGGTGTGATGGCTGAACAATCTGATTTTTCGCCAATTGTAGCCGTTTGGTTTCCTAATTTGGTTTTTGGTATATTAGCTGGATATCTTCTGTATAATGCCAAACGCTAAAACCAAGAATTATCTTCATCTTCATTTTTTAGTATTTATTGCTGGATTTACAGCTATTTTAGGAGAATTAATTTCAATTGGTTCTACCGCTTTAGTATGGTATAGAATGTTAATAGCTGGTGTTTTAATGTTCGCCTATATTAAGATTATTAAATTAAAAATAAGAGTAGGTACCAAAGCAAAACTTAAGTTTTTTGGAGCTGGAATTATCATTGCTTTACATTGGATTACTTTTTTTGAAGCTATTAATCAATCCAATGTGTCTATTACATTAGCCATGTTTTCTACAGGAGCTTTCTTTGCATCTTTTATAGAGCCATTAATTTACAAGCGTAGGATCATTTGGTATGAAATTATATTTGGAATTATTGTTATTATTGGTGTATTTCTTATTACCCAAAGTGAAATTAAATATTTAAACGGAATTTTATTAGGCATATCTTCAGCATTGTTTTCAACTTTATTTGCGGTAATTAATGGTCGTTTTATTGAAGTGCATCAAGCGACTGTAATTTCGTTTTATGAATTTATAAGTGGTGTTGTATTCCTTACTCTTTTTATCCTTGTTTTTCATGATGGATTTAGTGTAGATTATTTTAATCTGAGTACCAAAGATTGGATTTACTTAATTATACTTGCCTCAGTATGTACTGCTTACGCATTTATCGGTTCAGTTGATGTCATGCGCCTAATCAGTCCTTATACTGTGATTTTGACCTATAATTTAGAGCCTATTTATGGCATTGCTTTGGCTTTATTATTGTTTCCTGAAACAGAAATAATGAGTACTCAATTTTATTATGGAGCCATTTTAATTCTAATTACTGTACTTATGGATGCCGTTATGAAGAACTTTAAACGTAAAAAAAAGGAGTCTTCTATATCAGATAAAACCACATAAAATTTGTCTTCCTATGTTGATATTCGCTATTTTTGTTAAACCTCAAAATCGAACTTACCTTTCGCGTGTCTACAATCTAAAAAATATGTAGTTTTGTACGCTAACTAAAACTAAACAATTGTTTAAATGGAATACTTAGAATTTGAACTTCCTATAAAAGAATTGCAGGACCAACTTTCAAAATGTCAAATCATCGGTGAAGAGAGCGATGTTGATGTTACGGAGACTTGCAAGAAAATTGAAAAAAAATTAGTTGAAACTAAAAAGGAGATATACAAAAACCTAACTGCATGGCAACGTGTTCAGTTATCTCGTCATCCAAATAGACCCTATACTTTAGACCATATTAATGCACTTTGTGGCGATTCTTTTTTAGAACTTCATGGAGATAGAAACGTTAAGGATGACAAAGCAATGATTGGTGGTTTAGGTAAAATTGGCGATCAAAGTTATATGTTCATTGGACAACAAAAAGGGTATAATACTAAAACAAGGCAATTTAGAAATTTTGGAATGTCTAATCCTGAAGGCTATCGTAAAGCTTTACGATTGATGAAGTCTGCCGAAAAATTTGGGATCCCTGTAGTTACTTTAATAGATACTCCTGGTGCTTATCCTGGTTTTGAAGCTGAAGAACGCGGACAAGGAGAAGCGATCGCTAGAAATATTTTAGAAATGACTCGCCTTAAAGTACCAATCATAACCATTATTATTGGTGAAGGTGCTTCTGGTGGAGCATTAGGAATTGGAGTAGGAGACAAGGTTATGATGTTAGAGAATACTTGGTATTCTGTAATTTCTCCAGAATCTTGTTCATCTATATTATGGCGTAGTTGGGAATATAAAGAACAAGCAGCTGAGGCTCTAAAGTTAACAGCTCCTGATATGAAAAAATTGAAGCTCGTTGATGCCATTATAAAAGAACCTTTAGGAGGTGCTCATACAGATCGTGAAAAAACATTTTTAGCAGTTAGAGATGCAATTATCAAGACGCATGAAGATCTTAAAAACTTATCACCAAAAGAATTGGTAAAACAGCGTATGGATAAATATGCTGATATGGGAGTTTTTAAAGGTTAAACCTTATCTCATATAGGATTGAAAAAACTGAAACTTTAGGTTTCGGTTTTTTTTATCACTATTAACAATATAATCTAGTTATTAACAGTTAAATTGTTGATGACCTGTTAAGATTGAAAATTTTGTAATTTCAGTTTTAGGTCACAATTGTTTTACATTCGCAGTTATGAAGCAACCCAATCAAATACAAGGCTATAAAGTCGATAAAAGCACAATTATAAATTTAGAAAAAGGAAAAATACCTCCACAAGCAATTGATTTAGAGGAGGTTGTGCTTGGGGCAATGATGATTGATAAAAAAGGTGTCGATGAGGTTATTGATATTCTTAGCGCTGATGCTTTTTATAAAGAAGCTCATAAACATATCTTTGAATCAATTTTCAAATTATTTGAAAACAGTGAACCTATTGATTTATTAACCGTTTCTAGTCAGCTTAAAAAAGATGCCAAATTAGATTTGATTGGTGGCGATTTTTACCTGATTTCTTTAACGCAACGCGTATCTTCTTCAGCGCATATTGAATTTCATGCTCGTATCATTTTACAAAAATTTATTCAGCGTAGTTTGATTAAAATTTCAAACGAAATTATTGAAGAAGCCTATGATGAAACCAAAGATGTTTTCGATTTATTAGATACGGCTGAAGCAAAACTTTATGAAGTTACTCAAGGTAACGTCAAGAAATCTACTGAAACTGCTCAAAGCTTGGTGATTCAAGCAAAAAAGAAAATTGAAGAGATTTCAAACAAAGAAGGAATGAGTGGTATTCCTACAGGATTTACCAAATTAGATAGATTAACATCTGGATGGCAACCTAGTGATTTAATTATTATTGCTGCACGTCCTGGTATGGGTAAAACTGCGTTAACATTAACAATGGCTAGAAATATTGCTGTTGATAGTAATATTCCTGTAGCATTTTTCTCTTTAGAAATGTCTTCTGTACAGTTAATTACGCGTTTAATCTCTTCTGAAACTAATTTGTCTTCAGAGAAATTAAGAACTGGTAAATTAGAAAAGCACGAATGGGAACAATTAAATGTTAAAGTAAAAACCTTAGAAAAAGCGCCTTTGTTTATCGATGATACTCCATCGTTGTCTATTTTCGATTTACGTGCTAAGGCTCGACGTTTAGCATCACAATATGGTATAAAAATGATTATGATTGATTACCTGCAATTAATGACAGCAGGTGGAAGTCAAAAAGGAGGGAATCGTGAGCAAGAGATATCAACCATATCACGAAACCTAAAAGCTCTAGCAAAAGAATTAGCCATTCCTGTAATTGCCTTATCTCAATTATCTCGTGCAGTAGAAACTCGTGGAGGAAGTAAACGACCTTTATTATCAGATTTACGTGAGTCTGGAGCCATTGAGCAGGATGCAGATATTGTAAGCTTCATTTACAGACCCGAATACTATAAAATTGATGAATGGGATGATGATGATCGTTCACCTACCGAAGGTCAAGGAGAATTTATAGTTGCAAAACATAGAAATGGTGGTTTAGAAAATATCAGATTGAAATTTATTGGCCATTTAGGTAAGTTTGATAATCTTGATGATTTTGATACACCTTTTGGTGAATTTCATTCTAAAATGAATGCAGCTGCAAATGATGATACGTTCAAACCCGAAAATTTCCCATCACCTTCAGATGCATTTGGTGCTCCAGAAGAAGATGATAACGATATACCTTTTTAAGATTATTATAGAAAAAGAACAACACAAAATAGCTTAAATTTGCTATTCAGCTAAAAAAGAGAAATTGACTCATGTTAGATCAAAGACGAACAACTAATACACTCTTATTATTTATAGTAATTCCTTTAGTATTTTATTTGCTAAAGTTGTTGTCGTTTATATTTATCCCGTTATTCTCCTCCATGTTCATCGCCTTATTGTTTTTACCTTTAATGAGAGGATTAGGAAGAAGAAATGTACCAAGATTAGCAAGTATTATTATTGTGATTACACTTATTGCAATTGGTGTTTTTATTGGTGTTGAATTAGTTCAACTCTCAAGCAGACAGATCTTAACAAATAATACAGGTTTTTTTGGTAAAGCTGAAATTAAAATCAATGATTTAATGTTGTATTTACAAGATAAATTTGGAATTGTATACGATACTGAAGGCAGTTTATTATCTCAATTTTTTCAAAAAGAAAATATAGGATCTACTTTCGATTTTATCAGAAAATTTTTCACCAACATAATGATGATTATCTTTTTTACCATTTTATGGTTGTCAGAATCTATCAATATGCATAAAGTCATGAATAACACTATTTTAAAACGAAAGCATACGTCAATAAAAGCGTTTATGAAAATTGAAAAAGACTTAATTACTTTTATTAAAGTTAAGTTTTTAGTGAGCTTATTAACTGGGATATTTACAGGTTTGGCTTGTGTGTTTTTTGATGTGAGTTTTCCGATTTTTTGGGGACTTTTCGCATTCTTAATTAATTTTGTTCAAATGGTTGGCTCGTTTATTTCTGTAATACTCTTATCAATATTTGCGTTTGTTGAACTTGATCCAACAAGTACTTTGTTCTTCTTTATTTTATCTATTTCTGGAGTTCAGGTTGTATTTGGAGCTATTTTAGAACCTATATTTATGGGGAAATCCTTTTCAATAAATGTGATAACTGTTCTAATTATGTTAATGCTTTGGGGATTTATTTGGGGAATTCCAGGTTTAATTATGTCTATTCCAATTACTGTATTTATTAAAATTATTTTAGAACAATTCCCTGGAACTAAAGTTATAGCGTCCATATTATCTGGACCAGAACGTTCGATAACTCCAAGGAAATAATAAGTGATTTTATAAAGCGTTATCAAATTCCTTATATTGTTATGCCATTTTACTCACTGCTGTAGTAAAACCCTAAAACTATATTAAAGCATTTAGTTTGGTACTAATTTTTGAGTATCTTTCGATTATGAAGAAGACATTTGCCCTTATCGTATTTTTATGTTTAGCCTTCAATAGCTATGCATCCTATATTCTAATTCCTATGGATGTAGAAAGTCAGCAAAATCATTTAAAAGCTTATGGTGTTACCTATTGGACGCTCGAAAAACAGACCAAAGTAAAATGGTTGTTAAACTATAAAGGTGGTTCTTTTTTATTACCTGATGCTGAAGAAATTCGTCGTGAATGCACTATTAGAGGCGTAAGTTTTGAAGTTGTTTCTAGTTCTAAAGCTGAAGAAATTCTTGATTTTATTGCAAGTCCATCACAAAATATGGAAGCAGTCGTTTTAGAAAAAGCACCTAAAATTGCTGTCTATTCACCTAGCGGATTACAACCTTGGGATGATGCTGTAACGATGGTATTGACCTATGCTGAAATCCCATATGAAACGATTTATGATGAAGATGTATTGAATGATGGTTTGTTATTATATGATTGGTTGCACTTACACCATGAAGATTTTACAGGACAATATGGTAAGTTTTATAGAGCCTATAAATCGGCCTCTTGGTATATAAATGAAAAGAAAGAAGCTGAAGCATTAGCTTTAAAATTAGGTTACGATAAGGTATCTCAAGAAAAATTAGCTGTGGCTAAAAAAATTCGTGATTACGTTATTGGTGGAGGTTTTATGTTTGCGATGTGTAGTGCCACAGATAGTTTTGATATAGCACTTTCTGCAGAAGGAGTTGATATATGTGAGCCTATGTTTGATGGCGATGGAAGTGATCCTAACTATCAAGGCAAAATAGATTATAATAGAACATTTGCATTTAAAGATTATTTGTTGGAACGCAATCCAAACGTCTATGAATTTTCTTCAATAGATATGACTTCAAAACGTAGTATTCCTCCAACAACAGATTATTTTTCTTTAATGGAATTCTCAGCGAAATGGGATCCAATTCCGTCGATGCTTTGTCAAAATCATACAGCTTTGGTTAAAGGGTTTATGGGACAAACAACCTCTTTTACTCGCGATGAAATTAAGTCGAATGTATTAGTCATGGGAGAGAACAAAACTAATGGTGAAGCAAAATATATTCATGGTATAAAAGGAAAAGGGTTCTTCACGTTTTATGGAGGTCATGATCCTGAAGATTACACGCACAAAGTTGGTGATCCAAAAACAGAATTAGATTTACATCCAACGTCTCCTGGATATCGCTTAATTTTAAATAATGTTTTGTTTCCAGCAGCTAAAAAGAAGAAACAGAAGACTTAATCAAAAAGCGTTTTTATATACATTATTCATCGCTTTAGATCGCATTTCTTCATAAATCTTAAATTGAACTTGAGTTAAAATTTGTTTTAATACTGCTTCTTTTTTATTTAAAAGATCTTTCATTTTAAAATATTTAGATATTTTACTTTTATTTGAAGAGATGATTTCTTTCTCTACTTCGTTAGCATATACCAAGTTTAAACTGTCAATAACTGGAATTTGAATATCAGTAAGATTCAGTTTTTGAGACATTTCCTTGGTCTGTAAAGTAGCTCTTTTTAAGGGTGTATTTAGACTGTCAGGAATTTGTTGGCTATAAACCAATGTCGTTAATACTAAGCTAAGCAGCAATAGATTTCTTTTTATTTTTACTTGTAATGGCATAGAATTTTTTTTGATACTGTTTGTGATTAGTCTTCATTAATGTATCCCAGAAATTAAAATATAATCCATAGTTTGCATTTCCTTTTTGATGATGCATATTATGATGCGTAGAGGTGTTAATCCATTTTAAAACAGGATGGTTTATAAACCAAGGCGGTAAAAATTCATATCCTAAATGTCCCATAATATTAAAAGCAAGTGAGATATTAAAAAAGATAAAAATTGCTAGAGGATGCACAGGTAAAACTAATATGATAATAGGAATGATTGCAGCTTCAATAATCGCTTCAGTTATATCAAAAGAAAATGCTGTAAATGGTGTCGGGTTTCTTGATTGGTGATGAATTTTATGAACTATTCCAAACAGTTTTGGATGATGTACAAGTCGATGCATCCAGTAAAAGTAAGTGTCATGAATGAGAAGCATAATCAGAATGGAAAAAATAAAATATTCCAATCCGTAGAGACTAAAGTCAGTATAAATTTTTGTAAAACCATTAATTTTTAAAGCATATATGAATAATCCAATGCCTCCAAAAACAATAGCAGTAAAAAAGCTATGTTTTATTTCATTTTTAATTTTAATAGCTTTTGGATAATTTTTTTGAATGCGTTTATGCTTAAGTGCTTTTTTTTTGAATAGGTAAAATACACTATACGTAATTCCCGAAAAAAACAGATATCTAATAAAAACAATGCTAATGGCAATTACAAAAGCTTTAATCATTCCGAAATTTGAGATTAAATAGTCCATAATATAGTTTATTGTTAAATTATTAGGATGAAGATTGAGCCAATCAGAGCAAAGCACTCGGCACATTATTTTGCTTTGCCCATCATGGCTGCAAATCAATCTACCCTAAATTAATTACATATGTGTTTTCGTTTATGATTAACGTTGCTGTTTCATCATCATTGAAAACTAGGCTGCCTTCAAACGAAAAACTTTTATTCTTACTTGAGCCAGATAAAGTTAGTGTTGCTGTTCCTGAAGTAATACTGCTACTGCTTTTATCTATTATAATATCAGTTAAATCAACTGTTAAATTACTAATCACACTTCTGGTATTTACAATGGTTAATTCTTGCATGCCATTTCTTTCATAATCTCCATTTAAAACCATTGAATTTGCAGTTGGCTGTAAACCTGTGATTTCAAAGTAAGATGTAGAATTGTCATTTGAAATAATTCGTTGTGAACTATAATTTCCATCCGTAGAAGAAGAAAATTCGACAGATTGAGAAATCCCGATGTTGTTACATGTCATTTCATAACTCCAATCTACAGTATATGAAGCTTGAACAACACTTTCATCATAATTAATAACAAATGTATCGTTGTAGATGACACTGCAATCTTCATTGATGGTAATGTCTGTTGTAAGACTTTCTGCAAATGTTTTGGTATTATCATTTAATCCACCAGTACTTTTTTTAAGTGATGATTCAATGAGTTCTACGGCTTCTTCTTCACTAAGCTCAGAAGTTTTTGTTGTATTATCATCATTCGTACTACATGAAGAAGTGACGATAATTAGATTAAATACAATAAGGCTGATTAAGAATAATTTTGAAATTTTCATAATATTAATGTGTTTTGGTTTATAATTATGAAGCAAATATTCTTGATTTTTAAATTTTGAGAAAAAGAGTTCAACCAAAGGCTTAAAAAAATCATCAAGTAGCGCAATTAGTACTTTTTTACAGTTTGTTGAAGAAAATAAACCGTTGGTTTAAAAACCATTGTGTCAATAGACATTTAGATTACATTTGATACCAGATATGAGACATAAAACACTAATATATAGTATGCATTTTTGCTTTTGGATTGGCTATTTGGCAATTCAAACATGGGTGTTTTCTTATTTTCTAGATTTCGCTACAAGTTTGCTAAGAGGTTGTATTAATGGTATTCCATTGATGCTTTTGGCATATACTAACATATGGGCAGTAAACACATTCTTTGAAAAGAAGAAGTATGTTTTATACACTATTGCAGTAGTATTTATAATGACACTAATTTCATTAATTAGGCTCTATGTTAATGTTGTGTTTTCTAGTTTTAATACTGATTTTGGGTTTTTAGAACAAGAAGAATCTCTTCTAATTGGCATAATCCTCAGTAATATTTTGTTTTTAATGTTTAGTGCATTCTATCAAATTTTGGTCAATAGATTTGTAAAAACAAGATTGCAAGCCAATGAGCTACAAGCACATCAAGAAGCACAATTACAGTATTTGAGGTCACAAATGAATCCGCATTTTTTATTTAATACGTTGAATAATATTTATGCCTTGGCGACTATTAAATCTGAAAAAACAGCTCCCATGGTATTGAAATTATCACATTTATTACGTTATATGGTTTATCAAGAAGATCAAACACTAGTATTACTTAATAATGAATTGACATTGATTCAAGATTACATCGATTTATATAAACTAAAATCTGAAGGTAATTTAAATGTCTCTTTGTATATTCAAGGAAACATAGATCATCAGATGATTGAACCAATGATCTTAATTCCAATTATTGAAAATAGTTTTAAGCATAGTGATCTTGAGACCAATGCAAATGCATTTATAAAAATTGATATAAAAGTTGAGGATACTAGTTTTATATTTAAAGTTGCAAATACCAAAAATGATACATTAAAACAGAAAGATGACATTGGAGGTGTTGGTTTAAGTAATATTAAGAAACGTTTAAATATCTTAAATCCAGAACATTCCTTTATATTAAATGACACTGAAAAAATGTTTGTTGTAAATTTAAAACTGAAATTAACTCAACAATAATATGTCTAAATTGAAAGTTTTAATCGTCGATGATGAATATTTAGCTCTGAATTTGCTGTCTGGTTTTGTTAAACAGATTTCAGATTTAGAGCTTGTTGATAGTATTAAAAATCCATTAGAAGCTTTACAAGTTTTAGGAGCAAAGCGTATTGATATTTTGTTTTTAGACATTCAAATGCCTGCACTTTCAGGTGTTAATTTATTGAAATCTTTGAAAAATCCTCCAGTAGTTATTTTTACTACAGCATATTCTGACTATGCACTTGAAGCATTCGATTTAAATGCCGTAGATTATTTGTTGAAGCCATTTAGTTTTGAGCGTTTTTTACAAGCGGTTAATAAAGCTAAAGAACTATGTTATACTGAAGATATAAGAGTAGCTGAACATACAGGTTTAGAAAAATCAGAATTTATTACTGTTAAAGCAGAAGGGAAAATTATTAAGATTTTTACTAAAGACATTTTGTATATTGAAGGTATGAAAGAATATATTAGATTTCGTTGTAAAAACGACAACCATATGGTCTTTGAACGAATGAAAAACATTGAAAAATTACTGTCAAGCAATTTTATTAGAGTTCATAAATCTTTTATTATAGCAAAAGATAAGGTGACTGCCTCTCATGGTAACCAATTAGAAATAGGAACTTATAAGATTCCAATAAGTAGAGATAAAAAGGAGGACGTAATTTCTGCTGTTTTTGGTGATTGATTATAAATAAAAAAGCCGATTCAAAACTGAATCGGCTTTTTTTTTAATGAGATCCTAAATGGCATCCACAAGCATCACGTGTGAAACTTTGTGTCTCTTCATGCCAAGGAAACGCTTGGTTATAATTTGAGTTTTCCCAATAGAATTTTGAACGTTCTTTAGGTTCATTTCCAATTTCATTCATGGTTTCTGTATCGTACATACGACCATTAATCATGGTGTAAATAATACTTTCAGAATTTCTAATATCTTCCAAAGGATTCTTGTCCATCACAATTAAATCGGCTAGTTTTCCCTTTTTAAGAGAACCAACATCATTTCCTATACCAATATAATTAGCGCCATTTATTGTTGCAGCTTTAAGCGTTTCATGATTTGATAGTCCACCTTGCTGTAACAACCATAATTCCCAATGTGCACCAAGACCTTGTAACTGTCCGTGAGCACCAAGATTAACTTTAACTCCAGCATCACTTAAGTCTTTTGCTGTTTTTGAAACGAGTATGTGTCCATTTTCGTATTCTTCATCTGGAACCATAATGCGATGTCTTGAACGTGAATCAATAATCCCTCTAGGTGTATATTTTAAAAGTTTCTCATTCTCCCAAACATTAGTATTCTGATACCAATACATTTCACCATTCATTCCACCATAATTTACAATAAGTGTAGGTGTGTAACCAACATTACTATTTCCCCAAAGATCTAGAACATCTTTATAAACAGGAGCCACAGGAATATTATGCTCAACACCAGTGTGTCCATCCATAACCATTGTGATGTTATGATAAAAATTTGAACCACCTTCTGGAACCACAAATATACCTTCCTCACGAGCAGCTTGTAAAACTTGTTGTCTTTGTTCCCGTCTTGGCTGATTATAACTCTTCACTGATAATGCACCAAACGCTTTTGTTCTTCTAATTGATGAACGTGCATCTTCTAAATTATTAATAACCGCTTTAAAATCACCATCAGCTCCATATAAAATAAATCCTGTTGAGTAGAGGCGAGGACCAACAAGCGTTCCCTTTTTTTGTAATTCGGAAAGTGCGAAAACTGTTTCAGAATGTGCAGAAGGATCATGAGCTGTTGTCACACCAAAGGCAAGATTAGCATAAAATTGCCAATGCTTTTGTGTTGTTAATCCGTAACGGAAACCACCAATATGTGCATGCGCATCAACCATTCCAGGCATGATTGTTTTTCCAGTCACATCATAAACTTTAGCATCAGAAGGAATTGAGATGTTTGAAGTATTACCAATGGCTTCGATTGTATTGTTATTGATAACAATCGTTCCGTTTTCAATAACTTCATCACCTTCCATAGTAATGATACGAGCTCCTTTTAAAGCAATTCTGCCTTTTGGTTTATCGGTTTTTACTTCTAAGTTAATTCTGATTCCTTCTTCAATAAGTTCAGTGTTTTCGGAAGCTTTAGCTGAAAAATATAGGTTTCCTAATGACCAATGAATAATTTTGCTGTCCTTCGACCAATGCAAATTGATACCAGCATCTTTTGAAAGTTGTGTAATTGGAACATACTTTGTTTTATCTGTTAAGTCTAGAGTTTGTCCAGCTTTAGGCATTGGAGCCATATATACTTTATGTAAATGAACAAAGGCGATCCAATTTCCATCTGGACTTGGAACTAAAATGTTTCCGTGTTTTGACTTTATGTGAATATGCTCGTCAAATCCATTAAGATCGACACTTTTTAATTCTTTAGTTAATGCACCAAAAAATTGTCCGCCTTTTTGATAAATAATTTTAGAATCATCTGTATTAAACATTGGATTATCACCTTCTTTGGTAACCATTTTTGCATTTGATCCATCAGCTTTCATTATATATAGTCCTGGTTTTTTATCGAAAGTATGACCTTGTTCGTTGTTTCCGCCTTCCTTACGATAAACGATATGTTTACCATTATGTGAATACGACGGGTTTCTATAAATCCCTTTTTTAGAAGATAATTTTATAGCTGTTCCTCCAGTTGTTGGTATAGAATATATAGCACCTAAATTTTCATCATTCCAAGTAACATAAGTGATGGTTTTTCCGTCAGGAGAGAAGGTAGGTTCGAATTCAAAATCGGTTCCAGTAGTTAAGCGTTGTGCTTTTCCGTTAGGTAATTTTTGAGTGTATAAATAACCTAAGGCATTAAATACAATTGATTTTTCATCAGGAGAAGTTGTAATATGACGAATCACTTTAGCATCAAAAGTATCAGGCGCTACAGGAGTGTCAAATTCAACAGCTTTTGCTATTTTAATAGTCGCATCAACTTGAAAAGGAATATCAGAAACCTTTAATGTCTTGCTATTGATTTTGTTTATTTTTCCTCCAGACCAAATGATAATATCTTCATTATTTGGCATCCAGTTGAAATTGGTATACACACCAAATATAGCCCAAGCTTCTTGTTGATCTTTATTGAGGTTGTCATAAATTGGCCATTCTTCACCAGTTTCTAAATCATGAATATATAATACCGATTTAGTACGCACACGTTTAACGAATGCGAGTTTTTTTCCGTTTCTAGAAATTTGTGGACGAGCTGCTCCACCTGGTCCACCAGTAATTCTATCTGTTTCGCCAGTTTCCATGTTATAGCGTTTAATCACATAGATTTGACTATTTGGATCTTTGTTATATTTAAAAAAGCCTCCAGGATACATGTCTTCGCTGTAGTATAAATATTTACCATCTGATGATAAACTTGGCTCGTTAACATCTTGCTGGTCGTTTTTCTTTTTTGTGAGCTGAATACCACTTCCGCCAGATTTATGATACATCCAAAGTTCGCCAGCACCTGCAGAACGTGTAGAAGTGAAATGTTTTCTGGCAATAACATAATTACTATCAGGTGTCCAAATGGCATTATTTAATAATCTGAAATTTTCTTTAGTGATTTGTTTGGCATCAGAGCCATCACTATTCATGTACCATATATTGTCTCCTCCACCAGCATCACTAGTAAATGAAATGTGTTTTCCATCAGGACTAAAACGTGGTTGAATTTCAAAAGCTAAACCTTCTCTTAAAACGGTTGCTTTACCACTATTGATATCAACTTTATAAATATCTCCTAAGAGATCGAATATGATGGATTTTCCATCAGGACTCACGTCAAGATTCATCCAAGTACCTTCATTAGTTGATAATTTCAATTCTTTGAAATTCCAATCACCTTCAGGATTTGTAACATCCCAAGATTTTTCTTCAGTTTTATCTTGACTAAAGGAGTTGAATGCAATAAATAGAGCAAGTGCTACGATTAGTTTTATACGGTTCATGTGATAAGTTTTAATTGACTTGTAAGTTAATTATAAAAAATAAAACTGACTGTTAAATTGAAGGATCTAAATTCTAATTTATTAACGTTTTTAGGTATAAAAAAACCGATTCATTTCTGAATCGGTTTTAATAAGCGAATTGTTATTATTATTTAGGCGAATGCCTTACTTTACTTTGTTTACTATTGCTTCAAAAGCTTCTGGGTTATTCATTGCTAAATCGGCTAGAACCTTACGGTTCAATTCGATATTATTAGCTTTAAGTTTTCCCATAAATTTTGAATAGCTCATTCCGTGTTGTCTAGCTCCTGCGTTAATACGCATAATCCATAATGAACGGAATGTTCTCTTTTTTACTCGACGGTCTCTGTACGAATATTGCATCGCTTTGTCAACCGCATTTTTTGCTACTGTCCAAACGTTTTTACGTCTTCCGAAGTAACCTTTTGCTTGCTTAAGAACCTTTTTTCTTCTGGCTCTTTTCGCTACTGAATTTACTGATCTTGGCATTTTTTAAATTGTTTTTTTGTAGTAGGCGATCGATACTTCGATACTTGCTAAATTGTTTTGCCTAACTCCAGGGTTTATAATTTGTTTTTAACCGATTAAAACAAGATTACTTTAAACGTAATAATGTTTTAATATTGTTCTCATCTGATTTATGTACTAAACCGTCATGAGTTAACTTAAGCTTACGCTTTTTAGATTTTTTTGTCAAAATATGACTCTTAAAAGCATGCTTTCTTTTAATCTTACCAGTGCCAGTTAGTTTAAAACGTTTCTTAGCACTTGATTTGGTTTTCATTTTAGGCATTTTCCTATTTTTATTTACGTTTCGCTTATTATCTTTATGCTGAATTCTTCAGCTTATTTACTACTTTTTATTTAGGCTTTTTTGGCGCAATGAACATTGTCATACGCTTACCTTCTAATCTTGGCATTTGCTCAACCTTTCCTAAATCTTCAAGATCTTGTGCTAATCTTAGTAATAAGATTTGACCTTGTTCTTTAAAAACAATTGAACGACCTTTAAAAAATACAAAAGCTTTTAACTTTGCGCCATCTTTTAAAAACTTTTCCGCATGCTTCTTTTTGAATTCGTAATCATGATCATCAGTTTGAGGACCAAAACGAATTTCTTTAATAGTTACTTTTGAAGCTTTTGCTTTGAGCGCTTTTTCTCGTTTCTTCTGTTCGTAAAGAAACTTCTTATAGTCCATGACTTTACATACTGGAGGATCAGCTTTGGGAGAAATTTCAACTAAATCAAACCCTTGATCATCTGCGATGGCAAGTGCATCTTTTGTTGAATAAATTCCAACTTCTACATTATCACCAACAAGGCGTACCTTCTCGGCTCTAATTTTAGAATTAATTTTGTGTTGATCTTCTTTTACTACTCGCTTAGAGTAATTTCTTCTACGTATTGCTATGACTTATAATTTTTAGTTAAACTTAATTGTTTTATTTAAATGTTTTTAATGTCTTTTTTATTTCATTATCAACAATTTCTGAAAACTTATCTACACTAATCATGCCTAAATCTTCTCCACCATGTTGACGAACTGAAATTTTATTTTCATTTTCTTCATTCTCTCCAATAATAATCATAAAAGGGATTTTATTCATTTCGGCTTCCCGAATTTTCTTCCCAATAGTTTCATTTCTATTATCAACGAGGGCGCGAATTTCGTGTTTTTCTAGCGAATTTAAAACTTTTTCGGCGTATTTTTCATATTTCTCACTTAATGACAGTATAATTACTTGTTCTGGCATAAGCCAAAGTGGGAAATTTCCTCCAGTGTGCTCTAGTAAAATAGCGATAAAACGTTCCATACTACCAAAGGGAGCGCGATGGATCATTATAGGTCTGTGTAGCTCATTATCACTACCTTTGTATGTTAAATCAAAACGTTCAGGTAATGTGTAATCTACCTGAATTGTCCCAAGTTGCCATTGTCTACCAAGAGCATCTTTAACCATAAAATCTAATTTCGGGCCATAAAAAGCGGCCTCACCAGTTTCAACAACATAATTCAACCCTTTGTCGATTGCCGCATTCAGGATTGCATCTTCTGCTTTTTTCCAGTTTTCATCACTTCCTATATATTTATCTGGGTTTTCTGGGTCTCTAAGAGATACTTGAGCTGTGAAATTTTCAAAACCTAAGGATCCAAAAACATATAGAACTAAATCAATAACGTCTTTGAATTCTTTGTCTAATTGATCTGGCGTACAAAAAATATGAGCATCATCTTGAGTAAACCCTCTTACACGAGTTAAGCCATGCAATTCACCACTTTGTTCATATCTATATACTGTTCCAAACTCTGCAAAACGTTTTGGTAAGTCTTTGTATGACCATTGGCTACTATTATATATTTCACAATGGTGTGGGCAATTCATAGGTTTTAATAAAAACTCTTCACCTTCTTTTGGTGTTGTGATAGGTTGAAAGCTGTCTTCTCCATATTTTGCATAATGGCCAGAAGTTTCATAAAGTTCTTTTTGTCCGATATGTGGTGTTACTACCATTTCATAACCAGCTTTCTTTTGAGCGCTCTTTAGGAAGTTTTCTAGACGTTCTCTTAAAGCTGCACCTTTTGGAAGCCATAATGGTAATCCCTGACCAACTTTTTGTGAAAATGTAAAAAGTTGAAGTTCTTTACCTAGTTTTCTGTGATCGCGTTTTTTTGCTTCTTCTAATAAATGCAGGTATTCAGTTAGTTCTTTTTGTTTTGGAAATGAAATGCCGTAAATACGTGTTAATTGTTTGTTGTTTTCATCACCTCTCCAATAAGCACCTGCTACAGATAATAACTTAACAGCTTTAATGATGCCAGTATTAGGAATATGTCCACCACGACATAAATCTGTAAATGTAGAATGGTCGCAGAAAGTGATAGTTCCATCTTCAAGGTTTTTAATCAATTCAACTTTATATTCATTATTTTGGGACTTATATAATGTTAAAGCATCATTTTTAGACATAGAGCGCATTTTGAAATCATGTTTTCCTCTAGCGATTTCTATCATTTTATTTTCTATAGTTTTGAAATCTTTTTCAGAAATAGTATTGTCTTCAAAATCGACATCATAATAAAAACCATTTTCAATTGCTGGCCCAATTGATAATTTAGCACCAGGATAGAGCTCTTCAATCGCTTGAGCTAATATATGTGAAGTTGAATGCCAAAATGCTTTTTTTCCTTCATCATTAGTCCAAGTATATAAAATTAATGAACCATCTATATTTATTGGAGTTGTGGTTTCAATAGTTTCGTTGTTAAATCTCGCAGAAATAACGTTTCTTGCAAACCCTTCACTTATATTTTTAGCAACTTCCATAGGAGTAGTTCCTTTTTCGAAAGTCTTTATTGTTCCATCGGGTAGAGTAATATCAATCATTATTATAGTATATGTAATTTTATAACTACAAAGATAGGATGTTAAATATTGACATACAATATATATATTAAGTATAAATATTGATTATTGTGATTATGGTCTGTATTTTGGAATTCTAAATTATAGATGCGTATATATGCTTTAAGGAATAAATAATTGCAACTCCCTTATACTAAGCTATTAGAGATTATGATAATAAAAATTTCAAAAAAAGATTAAAAAAGGCTTGGTAAGAAGAAGGTGTAGGTTGTATATTTGCAGCCGCTAAAAACGGTATAGTTTACGGCAAAAGTTCTTGTAATAAAAGTTGTTTAGATAAGGGTGAGAATAGAGATTTAATTTTTATCTAAAATAAAAACAATAAAGGTTGTGTGATTAATAAAAGGTTGTATATTTGCAGCCGCTAAAAACGGTAATGTTTGAGGTTAAAAAAGTTCACATATATATTGTTTTTAGAAGAAGTAAGAAAATTTGAAATTTTCTTCAAAATAATTTTAAAAAACATTGTGAGAATAAAAAAAGGGTTTTATATTTGCACCCGCTTAAGGCATAAACGTTTTAAGAAAGAGATAAAAAGTTCATTAACATATTGAATTGACAGCGTAAGAGAGTTATTGGAAACGATAATTTTCGAGACAAAAGAATAGACCATTTTGAGTACTGAAATTAAACAATTTCGATTAGTTGTTAAGATATAGTCGTAAGACTTAAAATTTAACGATGAAGAGTTTGATCCTGGCTCAGGATGAACGCTAGCGGCAGGCCTAACACATGC